>WLKR01000078.1 GCA_009701115.1 Actinomycetota bacterium
ACTCTCTGGTCGTCTCGGAGCCAGCCGCGGCGTCTTTGACCGAGTGCGCTCATCCAGTGGGCGGGGCTCGCTCTCTACCGAGCAGCTCGACCTCGTCGAAGAAGTACTGCTGCGAAGTGACGTGGGCGTTACGACTACCCAGCAGATTCTTGAGTACCTACAGACCAACGGAGCACCCGACGGCCTGGTGGCGGCCCTGCGCACCCAGTTAGTTGCCCTCCTCGAGGCCGGTGACCGTTCTCTCAATGCCTCGGCCGAAGATGGCCGCGTCGCCGTTTGGCTCTTTGTCGGGGTGAACGGGGTCGGTAAGACGACGACGATTGGCAAGGTGGCGTCGGCCCAAGTGTCCAGCGGACGCTCGGTCGTCCTCGCCGCCGGTGACACCTTCCGTGCCGCCGCGGCCGACCAACTCGCGATGTGGGCCGAGCGGACCGGGGCCGACATTGTGCGCGGTGCCGAAGGATCAGATCCCGGAGCCGTTATTCATGACGCCATCGGTCGGGCTCACGCCCGTGGCGCCAACCTCGTCTTGGCCGACACGGCGGGCCGTCGCCACACCAGCACGAATCTGCTTGATGAGCTGAGCAAAGTTCGCCGCGTGGCTGATCGGGTGCCCGGCCAGGTGCTCGAGACCATCCTCGTGCTGGACGCCACCACGGGACAGAACGCCGTGAGTCAGGCTCGCGAATTCCTGGCCGCCGCCAACGTGACCGGACTAGCACTGACCAAGTTGGACGGGACGGCCCGAGGGGGAATCGTGGTGGCCTTAGCGCAAGAATTCGGTCTTCCGGTGAAGCTCGTCGGTGTGGGCGAGGGAGTCGCAGACCTGCGCCCCTTTGACCCCGTGGAGTTTGTCGACGCCCTGCTCGAGGCCTGACGGTAGATTTCAAAGACCATGTTTGACGCACTCTCAGACCGTCTCGAGCGAATCGGGCAAAACCTCCGCTCCAAGGGGCGACTGTCGCCGGCCGATCTCGACGCCGCGTTAGGTGAAGTTCGCACCGCACTGCTCGAAGCCGACGTCGAACTCAGCGTGGTTCGAGCATTCATTGAGGCCGTTAAGACCCGTCTCGATGGTGTGGCCCTCAGTCAGAGTCTTTCGCCCGGCCAGCAGGTAATCAAGGCCGTTCACGAACAGCTCATCGAAGTACTCGGAGGGACCAGTCTCAAGGTCACCTACGCGACCCACCCGCCGACCGTGATTCTCTTGGCCGGTCTCCAGGGTGCCGGTAAGACGACGACGGCCGCGAAGTTGGCCCGCTGGTTCAAACAGCAGGGTCGCCAGCCCTATCTAATTGCCGCTGACCTTCAACGGCCCGCCGCCGTTGAGCAGCTCCGTGTGCTCGGTGGTCAGATTGGCGTCGACGTCTTTAGTGCGCCGACCGATCCCGTTTCCGTTGCTCGCGCCGGACTGGCGGAAGCAACTCGAATTGGTCGCGACGTGGTCATTATCGACACCGCCGGTCGTCTTTCCATTGACGAAGCCCTCATGGCTGAAGTCAAGGCCGTGAGCGGCGCTACGAACCCGCACTACACCTTCCTCGTTATTGACGCCATGACCGGACAAGATGCCGTACAGACGGCGCGCGCCTTCCACGACACCTTGGAACTCAGTGGTCTGATTGTGACCAAGCTCGACTACGACGCCCGTGGTGGTGCCGTCTTGAGCGCCCGTGGTGTTGTTGGTCGACCCGTCGTCTTTGCCTCGGACGGCGAGAAGCTCGAGAACTTCGACCTCTTCCACCCGGACCGGATGGCCTCGCGCATCTTGGGCATGGGCGACATCATGACGCTGATCGAAGAGGCCGAGCGCACCATGGACAAGGACGTCGTCGCCGACGCCGCTGGTCGCATGATGTCGGGCCAGTTCACGTTGGATGACTTCTTGAGTCAACTCAACCAGGTACGCAAGATGGGCTCCCTCGGTGGTCTGATGAAGATGATGCCCGGCATGAGCAAGGACATTCGCAAGGCGGCCGACAATATCGATGATCGCGACCTCAATCGGGTCGAGGCGATCATCAAGTCCATGACCAAGGCCGAGCGGACGAACCCCACGATCATCGATGGATCACGACGGACGAGAATCGCCAAGGGCTCCGGTACGAATGTCGCGGCCGTGAATCAACTCTTGAATCAGTTCAAAGAGATGCAGAAGATGATGAAGCAGATGGCCGGCGGCGGGGCGCTGCCCGGTCCACTGGCCAAGTTGGCCCCCATGGCCGCACGAGCCCAAGCGAGCGGACAACTCCCTAGTGGTTTGGGGGGATTGGGTGGTCCGGCCTCCTTTACGAGTCCGGCCAAGGGTGGCAGTAAGAAGAAAAAGAAGGGCGGGAGAGTGACCCCTCCCAAAAACCGGTAGGATATTCATTCTGTGTAGCGCCCTCGGCCTACATATCCGTTTTGTTTGAAGGGAATCGTTGTGGCAGTCAAGCTCCGTTTGGTGCGTATGGGTAAGAAGAAGCAGCCGACCTACCGTGTCGTCGCTGCTGACAGTCGTCGTGCCCGTGGTGGCGCCTTCCTCGAAATCGTTGGTACGTATCACCCCCGTGGCGCTAGTCAGGCCAACCCCGAGACCGTTATCAACATCGACAACGACAAGGCCGTTCGCTGGCTTCAGCAGGGCGCTCAGCCCACTGACCGCGTCGCCAAGATCTTGAAGACCTCCGGTGCCCTGGACGCCTTCGAAGCCGCAAAGGCCGCTAAGTGAGCGAGTACGAAGCCGGCGACGTCAACGTCGTAGCTGACGAAGAAACGAACGAGTCCAACGTCGACCGTGCCGTCTATTCGGCCAGCGTCTTGAAGTACCTCGCCACCTCGATGGCCGATGAGCCTGAAGCGGTTTCGGTGGATATCGATGACACTCCTCGTGGCGTCAAGCTCTCTCTGCACGTTGGACCCGATGACATGGGTCGCATTATTGGTCGTCGTGGTCGCACAGCCCAGGCCATCCGTACCATCGTGAGCGCCGCTGGCGCTCGTGACGGTGTGGTGACCAACGTCGACATCGTCGACTAACTATGGACGCGGGCGACCGCTCGCTCTTAGAAGTGGGTCGCATTGTTAAAGCTCACGGCATTCGCGGTGAAGTTGCCGTTCGATTAACGGCCGACATCCCCGAACGAGTCACCCCCGGTTCGGTCTTTCAGACCACTCGTGGCCCGCTCACCGTTGAACGCTCTAAGCCCTTTCAGCAGGGTTACATCATTGCCTTCACCGGGATTGCCGACCGCAACGAGGCCGAGCTGCTGCGAGGTTTACGCCTAAAAGCCGAACCCCTCGATCTCGACGACGACGACGTCATCTGGATTGACGACCTCTTTAATGCCTTGGTCGTCTCGACCGATGGTGTCGAGCGTGGTCGCGTCGTGGAGGTCGAAGAGAATCCCGCCTCCGACCTGTTGGTGCTCGATAGTGGGATATTGATCCCGCTGACCTTCGTCGTTGAAGTGAAACCGAATGAACGAATCGTGGTTGAAGTTCCCGAAGGTCTCTTCGAATGAGTTTCCGCGTCGACGTCCTCACACTCTTTCCCGGCCTCATTGAGCACTACGCCGAGGACACGATTTTGGGTCGCGCCGCTGAGCGGGGCGTGTGGGAGTTGCGCACCCACGATCTGCGTGACGAGACGGACGATGCCCACCGCAGCGTGGACGACACTCCCTTTGGTGGTGGTGCCGGGATGGTGTTGCGAGCCGAGCCCATCGTGCGCACGGTGGAGCGAGTCACCGATCTACCTCGCCCCCTGATTGCCGTTACGCCGTCTGGAACACCATTTACTCAGGCGACCGCCCATCGACTGGCCTCCGGTACCGGAATCTCCATTCTCTGTGGTCGCTACGAGGGCTTTGACCAGCGGGCCTTGGACATGGTGGTCGATGAAGAGATTTCGCTTGGTGACTTTGTCTTGGCCGGTGGCGAATTGGCGGCGCTCTGTATTGCCGAGGCCGTAGTTCGACTCCTGCCTGGAGCGTTAGGTAACGACGCCTCGCCCGAAGAGGAATCCTTCGCCGACGGTCTTTTGGAGTACCCGCACTACACCAAGCCGGCCGAGTTTCGGGGTCTCAACGTGCCCGAGGTCCTGCGCTCGGGCGATCACGCCCGGGTAGACCGGTGGCGCCGAGCGCAAGCCCTTCGACGAACACAAGAGCGTCGCCCCGACTTGTGGTCTCGGTACACCTTGAGTGCTGAGGACGAAAAGGCGCTCCGGGAGTTCCCCTCGTCAGATGGTTGACGCCGAGATAGGAGCCCTGCGCTTTCCTCAAAGATTTAGGGGAATTGCCCGCTCCAGAAGGCTCGTACCCCGGCTTCGAGGTCTCGATGGTCGTGATGGTAGGATAAATCCCTACTTCTGTACGCAGTAAAGGAACTCACATGAAGCCGACCGACATTATCGACCGCGACTCAATGCGCGACGACATCCCCGCTTTCCGTCCCGGTGACACGTTGAAGGTTCACGTGCGCGTTGTGGAAGGTACCCGCGAGCGTGTCCAGGTGTTCCAGGGCGTCGTTATCCGCCGTCAGGGTTCAGGACTCCACGAGACCTTCACCGTTCGTAAGATCAGCTTCGGCATCGGCGTAGAGCGGACCTTCCCGGTCCACGCTCCGACCATTGCCAAGATTGAAGTTGAGTCCTACGGTGACGTTCGTCGCGCCAAGCTGTACTACCTCCGTGATCTGCGTGGCAAGGCCGCCAAGATCAAGGAACGCCGCGTCGTCGTAGCGGACTAGTTCCAACCGCCCATGGGCGAAGAGGAATTAACGGAGTACGAGGCGAAATTAGAACTTTCGCTCGTCCAGGAGTACAAGGCCGTTGTCGGCATGTTTACGTACGCCGTCGAGACGGAACGCCGTTTCTATTTAGCCAATGACGTTCACGTCGAAGTGAAGCAAGCAGGCAGTCCTACGTTGCTGGAAATAACTATGAGCGACGCCTGGGTTTGGGACATGTATCGAACAACTCGATTCGTGCCCTCCGTGCGCGTGTTGACCTTCCGCGACGTCAACATTGAACGACTACCCGAAGAAGAGATGCGCCCCTAGTGGGAACGCCGTGGGTAGTCGTACCGGCCGATGACGCTGCGCTGCGCGGCGATCAGATGAGTGAGGGGCTCCTTCGATTTCTCAGGATCGACGCCATTGTCGGTGCCGCTCTAATCCTCGCCAGCGGACAGCCCGTTGAGGGGCTCTGGCTGGAAGTCACTGACGGCTATTCAGCGCCAATGGCTGGGCGCGACATCGCAACCCTCGCCCTTCTGGGCCCACTGGCCAATGTCGTCATCTCGGCCGGAGAGCACGGTTCGGCGGTCTGTGAGCTCATCTCTGCCACGATGACTAATGACGAGATCAACTTCATTAACGAGGCCGGCACGTTGGTAAGCGCCTTTAATCGACCCTCACCAGCGGTGCCCCCGAAACTGTGGTGGGTGGATGGAAACTCGTTAGCGACCGACGGACACGAAGTTAGGACGCTCGACTTCTCCGGCACGGACTGCTAGGAATACCTCACGATGTCACTACGTAACCAGCACCTTCGAGGGCTTGACGGGCTTCGAGCCCTAGCGGTCTTGAGCGTCGTGGCGTACCACTTCAATTTTCGCGAAACGCGAGGTGGCTTTCTTGGTGTCGATCTCTTTTTTGTGATTTCCGGATTCTTGATTACTTCGCTGCTGTTAGAAGAACATCGCGAAACAGGTCAAATATCGCTCGTCGCCTTCTGGCGCCGCCGTGCTCGTCGCCTCCTCCCGGCACTCTTCTTGCTCATCACCTGTGTTTCGCTCTTCCCGCTGATTGCAGGACACGTGGCCGGCCCCTCCTCGATTGCGTCGATCGACCTGGGATCACTTCGAGACTTCGCACTGGCGACCCTGGGGTACTTCACCAACTGGATGGTGGC
>WLKR01000079.1 GCA_009701115.1 Actinomycetota bacterium
AATGCGAATCATGGGCCGCAGCCCAACGGTCGCCTACAGCTTCAGTTGTTGCACCAGGCTCTGTGCAAACGCAATTCCGGAGCGCGGCGTGGAGTCGCGGAGCACACTGGCGTACGGGCCCGACATCGCCAATCGGCGATCAAGGAACCCTTGATTCGCGATCAACACCTCAATAACATGCACGCCTTCGAGTACTTCGGGGTCAATCGCCGCTCGAGGCAGGTTTTCCCAAATTGGTAGCGCCCGCTCGTTCACGGCGACGAGGACTTTAGATGCACCCGTGAGCATCTTGTCGAGCCACGAGCCAGCAGTGTCTTCCGGAATGTTTCCCTCGAAGGTTGCCCCGAGAGACACCCCCCACACGCGAGACAGGTTGTAGGTCCGATAGACCGGCGTATTGCCCGAAACATCGATTCCCCGGACGTATCGCTCACCAAGGACCATCTGGATTTCCGTTGGAACTACGGGTCGGTCAGTGGGCTCGCTCGACCCCTCGGCCTGATAACTCAGGTGGACGATTTTCGAGCCCATGGCCTGCTCGACGATGTCTACGAATGGCGTGGTCGGTGAGTACACCGTCACTCCGATTTCTGTGGCATCGTGAATCTTGGTCCGAAGCGAGCCGTAAAGCGCCGACGCGTCTGGATTCAAACCCAGTGCCAATATCTGCGAAAGCATCAGCTGGATATCGAGCACTTCAGACCAGGTCAGTGGAGAGTCTCCGCCAAACGAGGCATTGCTGGCATTAATGACTGGCACGTACATGGGGTTCAGCTCATCTTCGAGATCGCCGAACTCGACGGGTACGAGATAGGCCGCATCATCGAGCGGGTCTCGAGCCATGATGGCCTTTGTCACGTTCTCCCTGACAAATTCAATTGGTACCGAGAACCGTTCGGCAAGGTCGGACGCGTAGAGTCCATCGCTATTTAAAATCGCAGAAATCATCGAGAGGGTCTCGAGTAATGCATTGTCATAGAGGTCGAAGTCAGCCGAGAGTTTGAGCTTGGACGCATCAAGACTTGAGCCGGGGTTGACCCCTGTGAGCCAAGACTTCAACACACTGGCGAATTTGCGAGTGGTAATTAATTGAATGTGCGAAGCATGGGTCACGAAGAATTGGATGGCTCCGTCTTCGCTTTCAAAGACCATGCTGACCTTCGTGCCTTTAGTTGATTCGCTGATCTCAGCAACGGACGCACCAAACAAAATGCGGACGTAGTTCGCGAAAGCACTAGTGGTAGTGAAATCGACCGTTACGGCATCTTGGTATTGCTGAGGCACCCACTGCTTTGCCTCATCCACGAGCGCTGTTCCCAATTCAAACTTTTGCTCAACTTCTTTCGTGGCAAATTTTGGCACCGAGAGAACACGATCCATTAAGAAGCCACGAATTGCGCCCTTCGTCACGTCGTAGCCAACCACGTAACGACGATGACCGGAAACGACAAAACGCAGAGGAACGAAGGTGCGCGTATCAACACCATTACGACGCCAAAAGCCAGGTTTCGCAAATTCAAACGTAACGGCTCGCTTCTGTTGCTTGGCTAGCCCGAAGGCCGCCGCCTTGGCCCCGAATCGACTTCCCGTGGCCCGTTGCATGGGAGCTGATTGAAGCAGTCCGTTAGGACCAAATGGGCGACCAATAGAACAACGAAGCTCCAGGAGCAGGCGGCTCTCTTCACTCGTGAGCTGGAGGCCGCTGACCCATACGTGTGTCGGATCAATCGTGTAGCGACCTAATGTTTCGATAACTTCAACGCCGTTGTCAGCGAGGTCATCCCGATCTCGATGAAACATCTGACGATACGCTTCAACGCTTTTACCGCCATAGGCCAACTCGCGGAAGATTCGGCCATCCGTGCCTTCGCGGTCTTCGAGGAGCTGGTCAACAATCTGCTCGAGAGTCAAGCCCATGCGGTCGCCAGATGTCGTTCGCTTCAATAACAGCGAGAGCAAGTTCCGTTGACGCGATCCACTCTTGTCGATTTTCTGTTTATTCGCCATCACCGCTCCTCTAGCCAAACCCAATCCCAACCGCACCTGGCAACCACGGAAAACTCAATCGTACCGGCACCCCGAATTTAAGTCGCCGGTTTCTGGTCTATGGAGACCGGATAAGCACTCCATATCGCCCAAAGGCATACACCCGCTGGGTAGGCAGTATGGGGGTATTCACTGGTCATTGGCGATGATTCCGGCGATTTCGTTCGGCTAGAGCCTTGGGCGCCTAAAAATAGTGGACGCGACCTACTTATGGCACTACGGTTTGCCTTACAACGACTGGGGGGTGGTGTGGCGAAATCGTCAGGAACGCTTTACCATGATCGATGCCTCACTCTTACCAACCATTTTCTTATGCTCCACGGGGTGTCTCGTTTCTTGGGCCGTAAAGAAACGATTGAATACCCACAGATTGTGGCATTCCGCCTTCGGGAAGCCCGTGAGTACCCATTCGAGCAAGTCCCGTCTTGGGGTATTTCTGATGACAACGTGTGGTTCACCAAAGACTCCCAACGCTGGCGCCGTCGCCAAGCCATAGAACTTGTACTTCGAGATGGCCGGGCTTTGGGCTTCACGCCCGCCCACGCCAGTCGAGTTGCCGAGATCTTGAGCGGCCGAGGCATTTCCCAGCTCTCCTAGATTGCTGGCAGTTGGGCTGAGCCGACGAATCTCGGCCCCCAAGGTGCCCCGTAAGCGGTGACCCGATATCTACAGATTGAGCCACACCGCTGGGAATCCGCTTCGGCTGGACCTTTCGTGGTCTAGCCGAATATGAAGTGGCGTTTATCCCGTAAAATGGTCTCGCAGTACGAAAGGAATCATCTTGCCTACTTACGAGTACGAGTGCACCGCGTGTGGTCGACGTTTCGATATTGTGCAAAAGTTTTCCGACGCCGTGCTAACCACCTGTGACGAGTGCCAGGGAGCTCTGCGGAAATTGATATCAGCACCCGGCATTGTCTTTAAGGGTGGCGGTTTTTACAAAACTGATAGTCGAGGTAGCGGCGACAGTACGCCCGCTGCGACTCCTACGTCAACGGATTAAGAGCCCGAAACCGAAATACCGTCGATTGCGATGGTCTGACCCGCGGCCGAACCAGGCAGCCACTCCTGATCGCTGCCGACAAAAATAACGTCTTGGAGCATCCGTTGCAATGTTGATGCGACCGTTGCTTCGCGGATGGGCTCGGCAAGTTGACCATCACGAATAATCAAACCCGTGATGCCAACTGAGAAGTCTCCGGAGATCGGATTCACGCCGGAGTGAACTCCTGAAAGTGATTCCACAAACACGCCATCCCCGATGGCTTCAAAGATTTCAGACTGGTCCAAACGGCCTGGCGTCATTTGCAGGGCTCGACACCCGGCGCTCGGTGAACCACCGATGCCCCCGCGCAGCGCACTTCCGGTTGAAGTTGTTCCGGCCCGCCGAGCGGAGACCGTGTCGTAGACAAATGCCTTCAGAACTCCGTTTTCTATTAGGACATTTCGACGGCAGGCCAAACCTTCACCATCAAAAATCGATGCTGCAAAGTGGCGAGCATCGGTTGGGTCATCAACGAGTGTGATATCCGAGGATCCAACGACTTCGCCCATGCGTCCCGCAAAGAAGGACCGACCGCGAACCACGGCCTCCCCAGAGAGAGATCCGCCGATAATGGCCATCAGCGATGCAGCGGTACGAGGATCAAAGACGGCAACCGTCTTGCGTGATTTAGGTTTCGTGGCCCCCAGCATCCGCGTCGCTCGCCGAATGGCGTCCTCGGCAGCCTGCTCAATACTGAGATCACGGGGTCCGCGCCCGGCACTAAGCCCCCATCCAGATTGATCGTCTTTACCGTCACTGGCGATTGGGCTCACCGAGAGATAGGCGCCGGTACGGGCATACCGAGCGGCGATGCCCGTCGTTGACGCAATGGCGCTGGCCGCCCGATAATCGGAATAACTGGCCGAGTCGACCTGGCGAATACGTGGGTCACCGTGGCGTACGGCCTGCTCGAGTGCAATGGCCATCGCAATCTTCTCGTCCAGTGAAACGAGCTCAATGTCATCCGAAACGAGATCGAGAGACACGGGCAGCACACCATCGGGACGAGCGAACGCGAGAAATTCATCTTCACTAGCGAACTGTACGTTGTCTCGAGCTTCACGCAATGCGGCGCTAATCGCTTCTTCGTCCAATGAGCCGGCCCAGGCATTGCCTACTTGGGCTCCTCCAACACCATCGCGCAACACTCGAATGCCGATACCGTCTGACGACGCGGTGGTGAGGCTTTCGATAGCGCCCTGATACGCCTCCACGTCAACTTCAGTAGAAGAGGCGACAAAGACTTCAATCTGTTCAGAGCCCGTAGCCCGTTCAACGATTGATTGAGCGAGGGCGAGAAGGTCACTCATGCGGCCGTGCCTCCAATGGTGACACCGGTCAAGCGCATAGTGGCCTGTCCGGTTCCGACTGGTACCTGTTGGCCATCCTTGCCACACGTTCCGGGGGTCATTGAGAAGTCGTTAGCCACGGCATCCACTCGCTTGAGGACATCTGGGCCATTGCCAATCAAATTGCACTCTCGGAGCGGGGTGGTGATTTCCCCATTTTCGATGAGATATGCCTCGGTCATACCGAAAACAAAATCACCCGTAGTGGTATTGACCTGACCGCCGCCGAGTTGCGCCACGTAAACGCCATAGGGGGTGGAGGAGATGATTTCTTCGGGTGTTGAAGTTCCCGCTAGGAGATAGGTGTTCGTCATACGCACCAAAGGGAGGTGGGCGTAGGTTTGCCGCCGTCCATTGCCCGAGGAGGTGCGGCCCTCTTTACGGGCACGTAAGAAGTCCCACATGTAGTCAGTTAAAACGCCGTTTTCAATTAAGACATTGCGTGCAGCCGGGCGACCTTCATCATCAATAGCTAAGTAGCCCCACTCCCCCATGACGGTCCCGTCGTCAACCAGAGTGACGAGTTCACTCGCCACTTGCTCGCCGACCTTGCCGGCATAAATTGAGGCCTGCTTTAAAATGGCATCCGCTTCGAGGCCGTGTCCGCATGCTTCATGGAACAAAATGCCACCCGATCCACCGGCCAACACAACCGGCAGGTCACCAGACGGTGCTGGACGTGACTTCAGCTTGGTGATGGCCTGTCGAGCCGCACCAGTTGCCGCTTCAGCGATGCGCTCCGGGGAGAGCATTTCAAAGCCCCGGGTACCGGCGACTGGTCGATAACCCGTCTGCATGCCGGTGTCACCAGCGGCGATGCACGAAACGTTGAAACGAGTGCGAACTTGATGATCGCCAGCAAAAGTACCTTCGGAGTTGGCGACTAGGAATCGTCGTGAGGAGTCGCCGAGGGCAACTTGCACTTGCGAAATCTCGTCGCCAACTGACCGTGCGACCTCATCAGCGTGCAACAACATCTCAATCTTGCGCTTCTTATCAACGGATGACGGAAGCTCTTTGGCAATTGTGTTGTGCCCACGGAACGCATCTAGTGCGACAGTGACCGTCCCACCACCACCGGAGCGTGCAACTGACGCTGCCGCCTCGGCAGCGCGCTCGAGACTGGCGGGCGAAAGGTCTGCCGTATGGGCAAATCCAGTCGTGTCGCCTACAACTACCCGGATACCGGCTCCGCGTTCACGTCCCGAGGTGAGTTCTTCCACGCGTCGTTGATCCAGGGTGGCCGAAGAGGTGCTGCGATCCTCGATGAAGATTTCTGCGAATTCACCACCTCGGGCCATGGCCGTGGCGAGAACGCCTTCGATAATGCTCTGTTCCAAAAGGGTCTCAGTAGTCACAAATGCATCGTAGCGGTGGCTGGGATTCCGATACTAAGACTGGTGAGGGTGGTGCCAATGCGA
>WLKR01000008.1 GCA_009701115.1 Actinomycetota bacterium
AGCTCGTGGGTCGCGGGGAACCAAGCGCCGCCGTAGCGGTCAGTGTGGGCCACGGGGCACCGGGTGCGGAGGTCTTCCCAGATGGGATACGGGTTGTTCACCCATTGGGGGTCTGCGTGATCAAAATCTGTAGCGAAGTCTTCGACGAGTGGTTTGGTGTGTGACATCAGTCCCCCTTGTGCCCGGGGAAACCATCGGCACTCCAGTGCCGACTTCCCCCCGGAATGGTCTGTCTGCGACAATAACAGAGGTTGGAACTTACCGACGAAGCAACGGTTTAAGAAATTTCACGACCACGTCGAGTGCAAAATCGGCCGCTTCGAGGCGACCAACCGACAGGGCAAAATCGTGCCACATGTCGTGAATAATGCATTCATTCACTGGCGTGCCTTGGCGGGTGAGCACTTCAACTAACCGAGTGGCGTCGGGGGCCAAAACATCATCCGTTCCACCGACCACCAATGTCGGAGGCAAGGCCAGGTCGCCCAACAATGGGGAGACGAGCGGGTTGCTGTGGTCGCCACCGGCGTAGGCCGAAGCACACATCTCCAGCCACTCGGGACTCAGTACGGGATCACGTTCAACGAGGTCCACGCGGCCCCGGCGGTCATCAGAAAGATCGAGCCACGGTGACAACAACACTGCTGCGAGCGCCGTGTTGCGTTGCAATGCCGCGACGAGGGCTCCAGCACCCGCGGAATCGCCAACGGTCACAACATTTGCTCCCAAGCTCTGCAGCACATTCGAAACGTCATCGACGGCAGCCGGAGCCGGAGCTTCCGGGGCTAGACGGTAGTCAACAAAGATGGCCTTGGCACCCAGTGCATCAGACAAGGCAGTAATAAAGGGGGCGCCTAGGGCCGGTGAGCCCACGCAGTAACCGCCGCCGTGTACGTACACAATGACCGAGTCGGTGGTGACAACGGTAGGGGTGTACTCCTCGCACGGAACTCCCGCCACCTGAAGGGACTGCAACGCTTTCGCTCCCCCGCTGGCCTGGGTGGCGATCCGGAGACGAGAACGTTGCTTGTCGAACGAAACATTCGGGTTAAAGACCAATCGCTTTAGCCCCGCCATGGCGAGGCGCTGAGGCGCTACCGGCAAGTGCCGGCTCACGACGCGTTGGCGTAGTTCGTTAGATCAACGGAACGCAAGAGCTGATGGTACTGCCACGAACTCTTGGGCCAATTATTCGTGTTGACTCCATCGACCGTGTACCAAGACTGGCAACCCTGCAACCACGCCGTTTCACCGGACTCGTCATCAATCATTGAACGCCACTCTTCCAGAGCGGCGGGTGTGACTTCGATTCCGCGCCAGTCTCGATCATCCGCGGCACGCATCAGGTGGGCCACGTACTGAATCTGCGACTCCAACATGAAGAGAATGGAATTGCTCCCCAGATTGGTATTCGGGCCGTAGAGCACAAAGAAATTAGGAAAGCCTGGAACCGTGACACCGCGGTGCGCTAGAGGACGTGACTTCCACGCATCACGCAATGTCTGGTCATCGCGGCCCTTGATCTCCATGGGGGCCAAGAAGTCAATCGTCGAGAATCCGGTGGCGTAGACCAGCACGTCGAAGTCATGCTCGACGCCATCGTTCGTCTTGACTCCTCGAGGGGTGATGGCCTCAATCCCTGAGGTCACGAGTTCAACGTTGTCGCGCTGCAGCGTGGAGTACCAATCGGATGCCAGAAGTACTCGCTTGCAACCGATTTCGTAATCGGGTTCAATCTTGGCTCGCAGTTCGCTATCGCGAACTACCGCGTTGACGTAGGTCTCCCATTGGGCCCGTGCCTTACCGCGGATCTCCTTCTTACCGACGAGACCGGCGCCAAAGAGCTCACCAAAGACGTAGGAGCGAAGACGACTAAGGAGTGTCGTCCAGGGTAGATACTGCTGGCGTCGGCGCTGTCCTCGAGTCGTCTCGGGATCTTCCTTCGGCACAACGTAAGGAGCGGACCGCTGGAAAACTTCGAGCTGGCTCACCGAGTCGGCAATGGCGGGGCCGACTTGAATCGCGCTGGCGCCTGACCCAATCAGGGCCACCCGCTTGCCTGTCAGATCAACCGAGTGGTCCCAGCGAGCCGTGTGGAACTGGGGGCCGGCGAACGTATCGCGACCAGGGAACTCGGGGATGGAAGGTCGATTGAGCTGTCCCGTCGCGCCGACGAGATACCGACCGTGATACTTGGTGTTGTCCTTGCAGACCACTTCCCATAGGCCCCACTCCGACTTCCACGTCGCTGAGACCACTGACTTGTTCGTGAGAACGCGAGGCGTCACTCGATAGCGGTCGGCGGTGGCACGGATGTACGCCAATATCTCCGACTGTGGCGGGTACGTGCGGCTCCACGCCCAGGGGGCGTATGAGTAGTGATACAACGTGGCCTTGACGTCGCACGCCGCACCGGGGTACGTATTGTCGCGCCAGGTTCCGCCAATACCGTCGGCCTGTTCCAAGATGAGATACGAGCCCAAACGGCGACGATCAATTTCAATCGCCATGCCGAGCCCGCCAAAACCAGAACCAATAATCAGTACTTCGACGGCGTTGTTCGGAACACTCATGAATCGGCCTCAATTTCTTCACGGCTAATACCGAGGAAGTACAGCACGGCGTCTAGGTACGGCACATTGATTGCGGCGTCGGCGTGATCGCGCACCACTGGCTTGGCGTTGAAGGCAATCCCGAGTCCGGCGAGCGAGAGCATGTCAATGTCATTGGCACCATCACCAATCGCGACCGTCTGTTGCAGAGGGACGCCAATCTCGTTCGCAAATCGGGCCAGCGCGTGCGCCTTACCTTCGCGGTCAACAATCTCTCCGTCGATTTCACCGGTCAGGCGGCCATTCACTACTTCCAATCGATTCGCCGCGAGGTACTCAACGCCGAGGTCGCGCAGCAGCGGCTCGAGAACCTCGACGAATCCTCCCGAAACGACTGCCGGGACATATCCCAGACGTTGGAGTGTGCGGATGAGTGTGCGGGCTCCGGGAGTGAGCCGCAGCTTGGCGCGAACCTCGTCGAGCATCGCAACATCGAGACCGGCCAAGAGGCGTACCCGGCGACGGAGCGACTCGGCAAAGTCAATCTCACCGGCCATGGCCGATGCCGTGATTGCGCTCACTTCGCTCGCGCACCCGGCCTCTTCGGCAATCATGTCAATCACTTCGTCGCGGAGCAATGTTGAATCGGCGTCCATTACGACGAGGTGTTTGGAGCGACGATGTAGGCCGGCCCGCTGCACCGCAACGTCGAGGCCCGCCTGGCGAGCGGCCTGCGTCAGCACTTCACGAAGTGTTGCGTGGTTGGGACCCCGCACGACGAGTTCGTAGCAGTCAACGGGATAACTGGCCAAGTGCACGATGCGCTCGCACGTCGCCCCACACGTAGCCATAGCGGCAAAGACCGTACCGAGCGCCTCGGTTGAAACAGCTGGCGCCAACACGGTGAGCAACAGACGCTTGCCATTTAGAAATTCCTCGGGCTCGACACGCACCACGGAGACCTGGACGCCCTCATCACGCACTCCGGCCCTAACAATCTCGGTCTGAACGGTCTCGGGGGCGGTCGCATCATCAAGGGTGATCTCGACACAGAGAACGAGATAGCCACGAATCGTGATTTGGGCAATGTCGGAAATCTCCACCTCGGGATATCGCTCAGGCGAGACGGCCTCGAAGAGGGATGCGGCGATTCCGGGGCGATCGGGGCCACTAACAGTGACGAGATATGTCGTTGTGGCCATGGTGTGAGGTTAGAGCGTATTTCTACTCTTCTTGCGCCCGAAGCGTGGCCACCTTGGCGACATCTTCGTTCGACCGAACATCAAAATTCCACAACTCAGGCAATACAACGGGAAGCACTGCACAGACCCCAGCGCAGGCGAGTCCGCCAAGCGCCAAGGAGGTCCGCAGGCCAAAGGCCGCCGTCATGGCACCACTTCGGAATTGTCCAACGCGGGGTCCAATGGAGTAACTCAACATTTCAATACTGGCCATGCGACCTCGAACGTCAGGTGGAATCGACTGATTCCACATGGTGCCTCGAAACATGGCACTTATGGAGTCCGCCGCGCCGGCCCAGAACAGACCCAGTACGGCAACAACTAATGAAGAAGTCCAACCAAAGATGGCGATGCCGACACCCCACAGCGCAGCCGCGAGGGCCACGGCCCGTCCGTAGTGATGAACGCGCACCGTCCACTTCGAAGTCAAACTCGCCACGAGCGCGCCCAGTGGCATGGCGGCGTAGAGCGCCGCTAGTGCGTACGTCTGGTCGAAATGATCGGCGACGAAGGGAAGCATAAACATGGGATAGGCCAGCATCATGGCGGCGAGGTCCACGAGATAGGTGCCAAGGAGATCGCGGCGCCCAACGGCATAGGCAAAGCCGACGCGCAAGCTGGCGAACGAAGGTCGACCCTCGCGGTCCGGTCGAACCACGGCCTTGATACCGAAGAGAAACCCCAATGAAACGGCAAAGGTGAACACATCGGCGATGTAGACCACTCGACAGCCGTACACAACGGCCACAAAACCACCGATGGCGGGGCCCACGATGGCCCCGAAGGTCCATCGAAACATCCCGAGAGCCGACGCCTGGCGTTGCATCTCGTGCGGTACGAGTTCTTGATTGAGCGCATCGAGACTTGGCCGTTGCAGGCCATCGCCCACGGCCACGAACGCCACGACGACATAGAGCATCAGACTGCTCGGATGAGCCAAAGAGGCGTTAATGATGAGAGCGATAGCGGCACACATCAAGCCAAATTCAGACGCCAGAACAATGTTGCGACGGTTGAAGTGATCGGCAATCACCCCGCCGTACAGTCCGAAAATGATTAACGGTGCTAACTCGACGAGACCAATTACACCAACAGCCAATGCCGAGTTCGTCAGTTGCTTCAACTGATAGGCCACGGTGACGTACGTCGCTTGACTTCCAATGTTTGTTACAAACCCCGAGGCGTAGAGGCGGCGATAGGTTGCCGACACCCGCAGTGGAGAGAGATCAAGGCCCCAGCTCGAACTAGCCATTCAGTGGTGCGCCGTCCACCCAGCCCCGGGCCTCGTCGTAGTGACGAAGAATCCGAGCCGGTACTCCCCCGAGTACGACATGGTCGGGGAACTCGCCCCGCACAACCGCTCCAGCCGCCACGACCGAATTACGACCGAGCGTGGTGCCCGGCAAGATCGCGACATTGGCGCCGAGCCAACTACCTGAACCAATTTTGACGGCACCCTCTTTGGTCGCCTGCCACCCCACCGGTGCGTCGATGTCCTCGTAGCCGTGGTTCTGATCGGTGATGTAGACGTAAGGGCCCGTTTGGATCTCGTCACCGAGCTCAATCGACCAATGTCCGATGATGTGCGAACCACGACCAATGATGCACTTGCGACCGATCCGTACGACTGGATTCGAAAGCATGGTCTGTCCCGGACCCATACCGGCCGTGAGGCAGACGTTGGGCCCGACCATGGTCTCGTCGCCGATGGAGAGATAGCCCTCGTTGTAAATAACGCCCTGCGGAGCAAGGAGGGCCGCACCGGAGCCGAAGTAGTGGAAGGTTTTGGCGTATCGATCTTCTTCACCAATAATCGCGGTGTCGTTGAGGAAAGAACGAACGGAACGGATTACTGCGCCCAAGCACCGGCGTCGCCATCCTCGAAGTCTCACGAAACAACGCTACCGGTGATTACCAAGTGCGCAGTTTGGCAACCACCTCACACGATGTCCGAGTAAAAGAAGGAAAACTCGAGGGCCGGAGCCCAGCCATCGTGTGAGGTGCTGCGACTGTGACCTACTCAGCGGAGATTGGGGCGTCGGCATCAATCTCAAGTTCGGCATCGGCGTCAACTGGCATCAGCAAATTCGCCAAGTGCTCACGAACGCGAACGTCAATTTCCAACATCAACTGCGGGTTCTCCCGCAGATAGCCCTTTACGTTCTCGCGACCCTGACCGAGTTGTTCACCTTCGTAGGTGAACCAGGCTCCGGCCTTCTTGACGAAACCGAGCTCAACGGCAACTTCCAGCACGGAGCCTTCGCGGCTAATGCCCTGTCCGTACATGATGTCGAATTCGGCCTGCTTGAAGGGTGCGGCCACCTTGTTCTTGACGACCTTGACGCGGGTGCGGTTACCGATGACTTCCGTGCCGTCCTTGATCGCTTCGATGCGACGAATGTCCAGGCGCACCGAGGAGTAGAACTTCAAGGCACGACCACCAGGTGTTACTTCGGGGCTTCCGTACATCACGCCGATCTTTTCGCGCAACTGGTTGATGAAGATCGCAACGGTGTTGGACTTATTGAGATTCGCCGTCAATTTACGAAGTGCCTGGCTCATCAAACGGGCCTGCAGACCGACGTGACTGTCGCCCATCTCGCCTTCGATTTCGGCACGGGGGGTCAGTGCGGCAACGGAGTCGATGACGAGTACGTCAAGGGCGCCGGAGCGAATCAGGGTGTCGGCGATTTCCAAGGCCTGCTCACCGTTGTCGGGTTGGCTGATGTAGAGCTCGTCAACGTTGACGCCAATGGCGCGGGCGTAGACCGGGTCGAGTGCGTGTTCGGCGTCGATGTAGGCACAGACGCCACCATTGCGCTGCGCTTCGGCAACGACGTGTAGTGCCAGCGTCGACTTACCGGAAGACTCGGGACCGTAGACCTCAACGATGCGACCCTTAGGTAGACCACCGACGCCGAGCGCCATGTCGAGTGCGAGCGAACCAGTTGAGATTGACTCAATGCTCATGCTCAAGTTGTCGCCCATCTTCATGATGGAGCCCTTACCGAACTGCTTCTCGATTTGTCCGAGCGCTGCTTCGAGTGCCTTGCTGCGATCTTCGTTTGCCATTTCACGTACCTGTTCTCTCTTTGTCATGGACCCACCGTAGAAATCCTCTGTGACAACGGTCGGTTTCTGTCAACGGCAACGTACTACGAACAAGTGTTCGCTTCAAGGATTATTTCTCGGAAAACTAATAATCCCTGATGAAAAGTGGTGTAAGGCCCGGTCTGGGGTGCCTTTAGTCGATGAGTGCTTGGTACACAACCTGTTGTAAGTGGCGGCGAACGGGGTAGGTGGAACTCGGTAGAAGCTGAGTGAAGAAGGTGACCGTCAAGTCTTCGACGGGGTCAACCCAGAAGGTTGTCGACGCAGCCCCACCCCAGGTGAAGAGTCCTTCGGCCGCACCCGTGGCGTTACGCGCCCGATCCATCAAAACGGCGAAACCGAGACCAAAGCCCATTCCCGACATTTCG
Source organism: Actinomycetota bacterium (assembly GCA_009701115.1). The sequence goes on from WLKR01000008.1 coordinate 7,273, forward strand.
GTTTCGGAGAACGAGTCGCGCGCCACTGCGGTGAGATCTTGATTACCGGGCAGGAAGTTCTCGGTCATGAGCGAAATGGTGCGGGGGCTAACGAGGCGAACCCCGTCGAGCTCTCCGCCGTTGAGCAGCATCGTCAAGAAACGGTTGTAGTCGTGCGCAGTTGAAACGAGTCCCCCGCCTCCCGACTCGAGAGAACCTTCGCGATACGCACCTTGACCCATCTTGGGGTACGGGAAGGCTTCACCGTTTACTGGGACGTAGAGCTGAGCGACGCGTTCGTGCTTCTCTTCGGGTGCGAAGAAAGAGGTGTCGTACATCTTGAGGGGGCCGAGAATCCGTTCCTGAAAGAACTGTCCGAGGCTCATGCCACTCCACAGTTCAACGAGATACCCCAGAACGTCTGTGGCCACTGAGTAGTTCCAGGCTTCGCCAGGATTGAAGAGCAGCGGTGAGGTGCACCAGTCGTTCACGGCCTGCTCGAGCGTGGCGTCCTTCGGCCAGCCGAACTCGTAACCCTTCAGGCGGTAGATGGCATCGACGTTGTGTCCGTATGTAAAGCCGTAAGTCAGACCAGCCATGTGGCTCATCAGGTGCCAGATACGGACTGGTTCTGTCGCGGCCACCGTGGTCGGGTTAGCTGGTGCTCCACCGGTGTAGACCCGGGGCTCACGAAGTGCTTCAATCCACTTGCCGGCCGAATCATTCAGATCGAACTTGCCCTCTTCGTGCAGCATCATGGCCGCAATCGTGGTGATGGGCTTGGTCATTGAATAGATGCGCCAAATGGTGTCGTCTTGGACGGGCCGGTCCAATTCGCGGTCGGCGTGGCCACCCTTGCCGACGTAGGCCAATTGACCGCCGCGTGAGACGGTGGCGAGCCAACCGGAAAGCTTGCGCTGGTCGACGAAGTCGTTAAAGAAGTCGTCTATGCGGGAGAGACGGTGAGAATCAAACCCCAGCTCTTCGGGGTCGACGTGTGGGCGAAGTGAACTCATAACTGCTCCCTAGTTGGTTGGTTGTGAACTTATCGCTGACCGTCAAGGACGCGTCGCAGGACGTCGAGTCCACTAATAGCGCTGTAGGCACGGATGCGGGGGCGGTCGCCGGGTAGGTGCAACATCGTGCTCCCACTCTCCGCGCCGAGTGACCACCCAATAAACACGGTGCCCGGAGCGTGACCGTCTTGACTCTCGGGGCCGGCTACACCGGTGAAGGCCAAGCCCACGTCAGAACCCAGCACTCGGCGGGCGCCGCGCGCCATGGCTTCGGCCGCATCGGCTGACACGACGGGGCCCGGAGACAGCCCTAAGAGGTCAAACTTCACCTCCGAGGCGTAACTCACCACACCACCGCGGAACCACTTCGAGGCGCCCTCGACGTTGACGAGACGGCTGGCTACGAGTCCACCGGTGAGCGATTCGGCAAGACCAAGCGTCAAACCTTGTTCGAGCAGATGTTGAGCGACGGCGAACTCCATGGTCTCATCATCGGTGCCAAAAATAATGTCGCCGAAGGCAGTGTTCAATATGGCCCGGACGACTTTCTCTTCGGCGTCCAAGAGAGACTGCGCGTGGGCGTCATCATCACCACGGGCCGTTATGCGCACCTTGATGCCTTCGATGCCTGAGGCCAGAAAGGCAATCGTTACCCGATCGTCGTCGACCAGCGTGTCGAATCGACTCGAGAGTGCTTCGGCCAGTCCCGACTCGCTAGCGCCCCACGTCTTTAAGACGCGACTCGTGATTACCGAGGAGGCACCCGCCCGCATCTTGAGATCGGGCAAGATCGCTCGTTCAAACATTTCTGAGAGCTCGTAGGGAACACCGGGCGCGGCGTAGATCACCTTTTGACCCACGGGGCAGATCAACCCGGGAGCAGTTCCACGGCGCTGCTCAATGATGCTCGCGCCGCGAGGAACATCGGCCTGTAAAAGATTGTTGTCAGGCATCGTCCGACCGCGTGAGGAGAACATCGCTTGAATCACGGCCACGAGTTCTTCGCGACGCTCGAGCGGCACGTTCATGACCTCCGCGATGGCTTCTCGGGTGATGTCGTCTTGGGTGGGACCGAGACCGCCACAGACAATGACCGCGTCGCTGCGTGCCAACGCGGTGCGAAAGGCCAGAACGATGCGATCGTGATTGTCACCGACGTGCTGGTGGAAGTGACAGGCAATGCCGTTGGCGGCGAGCTGCTCGCCGAGCCACTGGGAGTTGGTGTCGGCAATCTGTCCGAGCAGCAGCTCAGTTCCTACTGCGACGATTTCAACTCTCACTGGACTACCAACTTCTTGCCGCCGACGTAGTACTGATACCCCGTGACGATGGTGAGCGCAACCGCCACCCACAGTGTTCCCACAGTCAGCCAATGAAGATCCGTGACACCCGGAATGACGCAAAAGGCGATAGCGAGGTCTTGCACCACCGTCTTGATTTTCGGCAACGAGCCAGCCGGGATCGAAATGCCCTTCTTGCTCATCTTGCTGCGATACCAGGTCATCCAGAGTTCGCGGGCCGTGATAATGAGCACAGGCAGAATCCACATGAAGTGCTCGTACACCAGGGCGTAGAGCGAACCGAGCACAACGACTTTGTCGGCGAGCGGATCGAGAAATGCACCCGAGCGTGTCGTGCCCTGGCGTCGCGCCACGATGCCGTCGAAGTAGTCCGAAACGGCGGCGATGAAGCCAACCACAGTTGAGATCCACGATGCCCCGGTAGAGACGATTAACCAGATGAAGACGGGCGTGATGAAGAGGCGAAAGGCCGTCAGGAGATTGGCCGGCGTCAGCAGGGCCGTCTCGCCGTACGTCTTCTTTTGGTCACTCATGCGAGTCTCGCTTCAAGATCGGTTCCCTGACTGCCCACAATGAGACAGTCAACCATTGACCCAACGGGTATCTGGTCATCTACCAAGATAACGCCGTCAATTTCAGGACATTCACGCACGCTGCGCGCAATTCCTGGTTCGTCAATCAAGAGACGCTGCGTCGTTCCGACTAAGTCATCACGCTTACGAGCCGTGATGGTGTCTTGTAGTTCGCTCACTTCGCGTAGCCGTTCCATCGCCAACTCAGCGGGGATTTGATTTTCCATGGCGGCAGCCGTGGTGCCGGTCTCTGCGGAGTACGGGAAGAAGCCGGCCCAATCCAATTGGGCGGCCTCGACGAACTCCAAGAGTTGCGAGTGGTCATCTTCGGTTTCACCGGGGTACCCGAGGATGAAGGAGGAACGGAACGCGGCGTTCGGCTCGGCGCGACGAATGGCTTCGATGCGCTCTAAGAAGCGGTCTCCGTCACCCCATCGCTTCATACGACGAACGTGCGGGCGTGAGACGTGCTGGAGTGAGAGGTCGAAGTAAGGAACGCCCGTCGCGAGGATGGTTTCGATCAACGACGTCGTCAAGCCCGACGGGTAGAGATACAGGAGTCGGAGACGCTCGACTTCTCCCGTGAGTTGGCGCGTGAGGTCCACCAACGGCTGCGTACCACCTTCGTCGAGGACTTCCACAGCCTCGCCGAGGGCGTGACGGCGGCGGTCGTTGCCCCAGCTGGCGAGGTCTTGGGCGATGAGTACTAGTTCTTTCACGCCACTGGCAACAAGGCCACGAGTTTCGGTGAGCAGATCTTCGGTGCTACGCGAGCGTTGGTCACCACGGAAGGTCGGAATGGCGCAGAAGCCACAGCGACGGTCGCACCCTTCAGCGATTTTCAGATAGGCCCACGGGGCCGTAGCGGCGGGACGAGGCAGATTGAGTAGGTCGAAGTCCGACTTGGGTCGCTGGCCCAGTTTCACGGGAGTCGAAGTGGTCAGACTCTCGCCAAAGCCGGCCACGAGATCAACTTCGGGAAGAGCATCGGCGAGTTCGTCACGGTAGCGCTCGGCCATGCAGCCCGTAACGACCAGGCGCGCTCCGTCGAGTTTGCGATCAGCCATCTCGAGAACGGTCTCAATGGACTCTTCACGCGCCGATTCGATAAAGGCACAAGTGTTTACGACGACCAGATCGGCCTCTTCGGCCGAGTCGGCCGGAACGTAACCTTGGCCACCCAGTAAACCCGACAACTTGTCCGAGTCAACGTGGTTCTTGGGGCATCCGAGGGTCTCAACCCAGTACCGCATTGTGCCCCTTATCCCAGATACGTCGTTACTGCGATGGTTACTTCCTGGCGGAGAGGGAGGGATTCGAACCCTCGGGCCCACTTTCGCAGGCCGCATTCTTAGCAGGAATGTGGTTTAAACCGAACTCACCCACCTCTCCAGACTTCTCATCTTAGCCCTACTGAGCGCACTACGAAAGTGGTCAGAAAAGGCAAGTGCCCCGACCCGCTAGGGGCCGGGGCACCGGAAACCTGAGTACTACTTGTACGACAGTGTTGCCACAACCGAGCGGTTGAGCTGACGCTGACGGGTCGTCAGCGTGCGGTTGTTGTACAACGACTTACCAGCGCCCGCCGCCACCACCTGAACGTTGGTGACGCCCAGCGCCCTGAGTCGGGCTGTCATAAAGCGAGCGACCGTTAGCGCTCGGGCCTGCGTGAACTGAGTACGCGTCGCGAGCGAGCCACCAGGGTTAGTGAATCCAGTGATCACCAGCTTCGTGTAATTGAACTGCTTCACGAAGGCCGCGGTAATGGCTGCCTGACGAGCCAACCCACTCCACATCGTCGTCTTTCCACGCGCGAACGTCGCAATGCGAACATCCATGGCGATGACACCCTTGGCACGAGCCGAGTACGTCGTACCAGCGGTAGTCACTGCCGTCACGCGGTACATGTAGAAACGACGATTCTTCAGACCAGTGAACTGACACTGCAACTTGGCATTCGGGTTCGCAGAGATGTTGATTGTGCACGCCTTGAAGAAACGTGGCCCGATCACCATCGCTACGTACTTCAGCACTTGCGAACCACCGTTGCTACCCGAGACCTGCCAGGTCACCGTGGCCACACCCTTTTGCGTACCCGAAAAGGTGACATTGCGAGGTGAAGAGGGCACTGTCACCTTGGGGTTAGGAATGACCCAGATGGAATCAACCGAACTCGTACCGTTGGCCGCGTACGCACGAATGGTGAACGTGTACGACTCGCCATTAGTAAGGCCACTGAACGTGCACTGCAGCAGGGCACTTGGGTCCGACAGCAGATTCACGGTGCAGGAAGGCAGCCCGGAGCTACTCACAACGTAACGAGTGATAGCTGGGCCGCTCGAAGGAGCAGTCCAAGTCACCGTCACGGTGTGGTTTCCCGGCGTGGCCTGGTAGTTGTCAGCGCGGCTTGGCGCTGACGCTGGAGAGACGCTTGAAGACGGGGTGGATGGGCTTGAGGAACCAGCGTCATTACTGGCGACCACCGAGAAGGTGTAGGCCGTACCGTTCGTTAGGCCAGCGATCTGACACGTAGTAGCTGGCGCCACTGCGGTGCAGGTTGCGCCACCAGGTGAAGCCGTCACGATGTAGCCATCGATGGGCGCGCCACCGTCATTAGTTGGCGTGGTCCACGAGATAGTGACCGATCCGTCACCCGGAACTGCGGTGACGTTGCCAGGCATGCCCGGAACTTCGGCCTGCGGTGTGGCGCTAGACGACGCAGTTGATGGTGACGAGTCGCCAACGGCGTTAGTGGCCACCACTGTGAAAACGTAGGCCGTCTTGTTTGTCAGTCCCGGAACCGTGCAGGTAGTACCTGTAGTTGTGCAGGTGGCACCACCCGGTGACGCCGTGACTGTGTAACCAGTGATCGATACGCCACCGGTATTGGTGGGTGCAGTCCATGAAATCGCCGCACTTTGGTTGCCGGAGGTGGCCGTGACGTCTGTAGGGGCATCAGATACAACACCAACGAGGAGTGCTGCCGTCGCTCCAGAGAGCGTGCCAGCACCATTTCCGTTAGTAGCGACCACCTTGAAGGTGTACGACGTACCGTTCGTCAAACCTGCAACAACACAACTCAGGTCAGGGGCAGTTGCGTTGCACGAGGCGATGAGGTTCCCTGAGCCGTCGTAGGCGTTGGCGGTGTACGAAATGATTGTGCTTCCGCCATCGCTTAATGGAGCAGACCACGAAACAGTTGCCTGGCCCGATCCGCGTACGGCGCTCACACCAGTTGGTGCCCCGGCCATAGCGCGCGGAGTCACCAGCGACGGATAGCCGGCGTAGCTGGCGTAGGTACCGTTCGAGGCAGATATCTGGACGGAGTACTGCACACCATTCGTCAGACCCGTGAGGTCACAGGTCAATGGTGCGCTAGTGACCGTGCAGGTCGCGTCTGCAGATGGTCGTCCACCAGGTGGTGGTGAGGTTGGCGTAAGAGAGGTTTGGAAATTGGCAGAGACCTCAGATGTCGCTGGTGAACCCGAAGCGAAGTTTTCAACGACCTTGAAGTAGTAGCTCGTACTCCCGCTGAGTCCAGTGGCGTTGCACGACATACCTCGCGCAACGGTGCATGTAGTCACTACCGAGTTATCACTGACCTTGTACACAGTGGCGACCGACGAGGTCGCCTGGGGCCAGAGGCTCGATGTGGTCCAAGTAAGCGTTTCGGTCGTCACCGACCCCGTGGCGTATGTCAATGGGTAGTGCGGCGTGCTCCACGATCGATAGGCCATCACCGTATAAAGGGAAATAGGCGCTCCACCAGTATCTGCAGGCTCAGACCAGGCGACCGAAAGGAGTCCGGAGTTGGGCGCAACCGTTACGTTTTGAGCGGCGGATGGGCTAGACAGCACGGTGATGCTGTACGTATTCGATTGAACCGACGGCGTCGAATCGCCGGCGGCGTTTGTGGCAACCACCGTGGCGGTGTAGGTACCCGACTTGAGACTGTCTACAAAGACATTGCAACTCGTGGACGAGGCACCGGCATAACAACTCCCTGACGTACTTCCTGAAGTCATCGTTGCGGTGTAACTCGTGAGAGCAGATCCGCCGTTATCCGTGGGTGCGGTCCACGAAATTGTCGCGTATGAACTAGTCGAACCGACTCCTAGTGACACACCCGTGGGGGATCCCGGGGCGTTTGGCATGTACGTCGGACCGAACCAAGAAGCTCCTGAGTCACCGAGTGACGACGTCTGAACCATTTTGATCCAGTAGTTCTGCCCGGAGGTCAAACCACTGATATTGCAGGTGACCTGGTTGTTGAGATAGCCGTCGAAGGGGTCCGTCGAATAGGGGTAACTGTCGGGGTTGGTAACCGTGCAGTTCTGACCACCCGGGTATGCCGTCAAGGTAACCGACGTTACGGGGGTGCCACTGGTGACATCCCCGGACAGTGTCTTTACCGCGAAACCACCCGCGCGCAGCGTGGCACTCGAACGGCCGTAGAGAGTCGATGCGTACAGCGGCGCAGGGGCCGCATTGGCTTGGTAGGTGTAATAGGCAAGGCTAAGCGGATACGCATCGGAACCAAAACCCATGAAGACGAAGTTGTTCCCTGAAATTACTGCGGCCCCACCAGGCACATAGGTAGAGACAACCGGAAGCTGCTGTACTCCGTTATAGGCGTTGTAATCCGCGGAGTTGCCGTACTGGTAGATCGAGAAGTCGGATGGATTAAAGAGCGCTACTTTGCTATCGACAGTGAGGCCCGCCAAGTAGTCAGCAGTACCCGTTATTTCCTTCAAGAAATAACGTGATTCGTACGCCGTAACTACGTCAGTCGCCACATCAATATTTTGAATCCATTCACGTTCTTGGTACGACCCGTTGTAGCCGTGGTTGCCCGCACTGATACCGAAAATCTCGCCGGCCACAATGGCGAGACCACCATCAGTAGCGATGGACAACGTTGCCAAGATGGCCCCTGTTGCAGGGTTGACCTTGTACGTCGTTCGGCGACAAGAAGTGTCGCCCTTGTTGTAACACCCATCAGGCGTTGAAAGCCATAGGTTGGTTCCGTCGTAAATGCCCGCTTGCCCACCCGTATAGAACGTTGGTGCGGTATAACTATTTGCCTTCGTCCATGCAACGGTCTCCGTCGCAATATTGATTCCCACCAACCTGTACGTAGTGTTCATCACGAGATAGTTGCCCGCAACCTCTAGCGATGTAACACTGTCGCCGGAGTTGTAGGGCGTGTAGTTGATGGTCGATTTGATCGCACCAGTGACACCGTCAAGGATGTAGATCTTGTAGAGCGTTGCGTAGCTATTGCGCACTACCACGTACACGTTGTTGCTATCCGCGGCAATCTGTGAGTACGTATACGGATAGTTGACGGCGTCAGTACTTGGGTTCCCGTACTTGATTGCATTCGGCAAATTCACCGTCGTTGTGGTCCCCGTGTCTGACGTCGCGGTGCTGAAACGGCTGAGGCCGTAGTCCGTCATCACCCAGAGGCCAGTTCCAGTGCTCGCCACCATTCTGGGGCGCGTGATGTTGCGCTCTCCACGTGCAAAATAAGTTCCAGCGGGGCGAGCGAGTGAAGTAAACGAAGCGCCGGAGCTAGACCCATTGGCATTGATGGCCTTAATGGTCATCGATCCGCTCCTGTTTGAACCGAAGACATTCATTAAGTCGCACGATGTGACTGCTGCTGGCGTTGAGCAGTACGAGTAGCCGCCCTGCGAAATGTCGTACCCAATAATGGTCGACCCACCATCAGACGCCGGAGCGTCCCAGGTGACATGAGAGCCGCCTTGATACGCCGTACTAGTTATGTTCTGAGGGTTGTCAGGAACCGTTCCGGCAGCACGCGCTGGGGTGGCCTCCATCCCAGACGCCATTGACGCAACCACAAGGGCGGCAATGGCCCACGGCAACAAATTGCGGACACGCGTCTTCAAAAAAATCACCATAGCTGGAGGCTCCTCACGGGTTAGACCTAGGGTCCACTGTAGTCCCATCTAACCTCTATTCACAGCCAGTAAAGACAATTCAGGCTTGGAGTTTTGTGGGAGGCTGAACCGACATTATGGGAAATGCAATGAATCACCCCACCAAACAGATCCTGATCGATACCGCTGTAGCGCTACTGGATGATTTGCCCATGGAGCGCGTTACTTCTGACCTAGTGCTA
>WLKR01000080.1 GCA_009701115.1 Actinomycetota bacterium
AGTCTTTACCAACCCCACTGCGCTGATCCTTGATCGCGAACCCAATCCCCACCTGGGCTTTGGATTTGGAATGCATCACTGTCTGGGCGCACCGCTCGCGCGACTCGAGTCGAGCATCGTGCTGCGTGAACTCCTCAACGCCACGACGTCCTTCACGTTGGCCGAATCAGAAGTTCGCTATCGCCCCAACGTGGTGTTGCGGGGCCTCGAGACGTTGCCCCTGACTTTGCATTCGTGACCATCGCACTGGCGGTAGATGTCGGGGCAACCGCTATTAAGTGGCAACCCTTTGGTGATGACGGTGAGTTGCGATCAGCTCGGCGACGCCGAACGCCTTCCCCTTGCTATCCCGACGAGTTGGTGGCCATCATCAGTGAGCGTGTTAAGCATCATCAGGCCACGTTTATTGCAGTCGGCTTCCCCGGAGATGTGATTGACGGGGTCGTCACTGATCCCGCCAACCTCGCACGGGTGGCCGGCCCGGGTTCGCCAATCGATAGTGCCGCGGCACTCGCATGGCAGAACTTCACGCTACGCGAGACAATTGCTGAAACCACGGGGGCTCGGTGTCTGGTGGTTAATGATGCCGTGGCGACCGCCGCGGGCTGTGACGTGCAGAGTGGGCGTCATCTGGTGATCACACTTGGAACGGGACTCGGCGTGGCGCTTGCCGCCGATGGCATGCTTCTCAATATCGATGACGTCGGCGGCCGCATGTTCGGTGACTTGACGTTCGATGAAACGGTGGGCGAAGCGGCTCGAGCCAATGACCCCGTTGTTTGGATCAAGAGCGTCGTTGCCGTTATCGCGCACCTTCGCGAACAGTTTGATGTGGGCACGATCCACGTAGCCGGCGGCAATGCCAAGCGACTTTCACCTCAGGAATTCGCCTGGCTCAATCTTCCTGTGATTATTGAACGTTCGATGCCCGCGCTGGTGGGACTCAACCGCTTGCGGTTGGCCTATCCGACGGCGTAACTGCTCCCAGCATTGGTTTTACTCCAAGGAAAGCCAATATTTACTAGCAAGGGTGGCTCTGCTAAAGTCTTCTCCTTGCATCATTGCGGCTGTAGCTCAGCGGATTAGAGCATCGGTCTACGGAACCGAGGGTCGGGGGTTCGAATCCCTCCAGCCGCACCATTTGCCCTGACGAATGTCGGTCTATCCACCGATGTATTTAAATGTCACCGTATTTGCCTCAATGTTGAGGTTCTCGGTTCTAAATCCAGTAGTCATCCATGCTTTTGCGTGGACGTGACTTCCATTGATTTCATTAGACCACCAGGCTTGGTGTTTTCGAGCCGACGGAGGCAGCGGAGCCTTGAGGATTCGCTCGATGGTATCGAAGCTGATGTTGTAAATCGTTCCGCTCCTCGCCGCGAGATAGGTCTCAAGCGGCTGATATTTGGGAACCTGAGATCGTTGAACCACGCCAAAGTTGTACCACGATTCTCTTTGAAATATCCGCTCTGTCTCTTCGCGTAACGATGTGATAAACAGGTTTTGATTCAAAGGAATACTGGATGCAAAGGTCATTGCCAAAGATAAAGCAACTGAAAGTTTTGGTCTTTACAATCGCTTCAGCCTGCTTCCTACAGTTGGTTCCGATTGGAGCACCTCTGACGGCGCAGGCTGCGCCTCAGGCCTGTGCTGGCGTAACAATCAAAAACTATTGCATTCGCCCCGGTGCCAACTTGACCGGTGCCAACTTGACCGGCGCCAACTTGACCGGCGCCAACTTGACTAATGCGAAGCTGACCAACGCCACCCTCACCGGTGCCAACTTGACCCGTGCCAACTTGACCGGTGCGACGCTGACCAGGGTGATCTCCGGTGGAATAGTCGGAACCCCAACTCTGCCTTCTAGATGGAAACTCATCAATAGGTATCTCATTGGACCCGGTGCCAACCTGACCAATGCCTCTCTCACCGAGACCAACCTCACCGGTGCGACGCTGACTAACGCCATCCTGACTGGGGTTATCTCCGGTGGAATAGTCGGTCATCCAAAGCTGTCTACGGCTTGGAAGGTTTTGAACGGGTATCTCATCGGGCCCGGTGCCAACCTCGACAATGCCGACCTGTCCGGTACCCAGCTGGCCAATACCAACTTGTCCAATACTAAATTGTCCGGTGCCCAACTGTGGGGTGCCAACCTGACCAATGTGAACCTGTCATACGCCAACCTGACACATGCCAATTTGTGGGGAGTCACCCTGACCAATGCCAGCCTCGTCGGTGCCTACCTCTATGACGCCAACCTGTCCCGCACCAACCTGAAAAACGCCAACCTGAAAAACGCCAACCTCTCCTACGCCAATCTGACCGGTGTACGTTCCGGTGGTATAACCGGAACCTCAGCTCTGCCATCTGGATGGAAGCTGATAAATGGGTATCTCATCGGACCCGGTGCCGACCTGACTAATGCCAACCTATCCAACGCCGACTTGGCTAATGCCAACCTGTCCTACGCCAACCTGTCTGGCGCCAACCTGACCAATGCCGACCTCTCCACTGCCGTCCTGACCGGTGCCAACCTGTCCAACGCCACCTGCCCGAATGGATTGCTGCACGGCAAAGTGGGAGCAAGCTGCTAATCGACCGGTTCACCCATCGGTGCTACGAGCTAACTTGCTGCACTCGCTCAACACTTGTAGCCAAGAATCCGAGTGAACTCCAGTAGCTCAACGTCACTTGATCAGAGGTATTTTCTGCGGAATTCCTGTGTGAATGGTGTCTCCTAGGAGCTACGACTACCTCGTGACTGCCAGATTTGAATCACCCACATTGCTTGACATCTAAAGTCGCGCTTTTATAGTCTCTACTTAAGAAGGGGAGTATCCCACGAGGCCCGTCGTCATCACGGTGTTTTTCACCCGGCGCGGCCAGCTGTTTTACTGCAGCGGAGAGACCTTCCGAGAATCAAGCAGGGTACCGAAATCCGGACCCGATTCACGGAGGTCACCATGTCACGTACTCGCCCACAACGCCAACTATCGCTGGCGTTCCAACTTCGAGACGGTGATGGCATTATTGCCATCAGCTCGCACTGATCGAGAGTTGTGACCATCATGCTGGCAAGTATCACTTCTTCAAATTTCGTCGACCTCGACATCTCCCTTACCGCTTGGCTGTGGCTCGCCGCAGTCATCGTGACGCTATTGGCCGTCGACCTTTATCGCCACCGACATGCACATGAACCGTCGCCTCGACAGGCAGCAATGGAGTCGATGGCCTGGGTGGCATGCGGTTTGGGCTTTTCGATTTTCATCGCGATTGCCTATGGTCAACAGGCCTTCGGTGAATACATCAGTGGCTACTTGATTGAAGAGTCGCTCAGTGTCGACAACGTCTTTGTCTGGTCGATGCTGTTCGCGGCCATGTCAATCCCATTGCGCTACCAACACCGAGTCTTGTTCTGGGGCATCGTCGGAGCCATCGTGATGCGCGCGGTCTTCATCGTGGTGGGAAGCGCCCTGCTCGGTCAGTTCTGGTGGCTGCTCGTTGTCTTCGGCCTATTCCTGATCTACACCGGCGCGAAAGTAATTCGCCACCGCAACGACGAGGATGAGCGCAGTGCGGCTCCGGGAATGGAGCTCCTGAGCAAAGTTATGCCGATAAGCGAGAAGCTCGACGGGCAGAAGTTCTTTACTCGGTTGAATGGTCGTCGCGCGGCCACTCCGTTGCTGGCGGCGTGTGTTGCCTTGTCTATAGCCGACGTGGTTTTCGCGGTCGACTCCGTGCCGGCAATCCTCGCAGTTTCTAAGGAGCCCTACATCGTGTTCGCCTCGAACGCCTTCGCGATCCTTGGACTACGCGCCATGTACTTTCTCCTGGCAAATGCGAAGGAACGCTTTCACTTCCTATCGCATGCGTTGGGAGGAATTCTCGTCTTCGTGGGCATCAAGATGACTGTCTCGCACTGGTTCCACCTGAACACGTATGTTGCGCTCGTCATAATCGTTGTCATGCTGGCAACGGCCATCACCCTGAGTTTGCGGCGGGAACGGGCCGGGCGGCACTTGAGCTAGAGGGCCAATTCGGGGCCCCGTGAAGCGTGGGAACTAGCAAAGTCGTGACCCAGAGCTACAAGCCTGGATTGCAGGACTCACGAGTTTGAGCCAATATTTTTTGTTGATTACTGAAACCTCTACGCTCTTCGATATGGGTAGCAACCTCCAGACCTTTAACGGACCTACGCCTGACGCCGTCACGTTCTACAAGGAGCGTGGCTGGGTGTTGATTGACACGTTGAACCAGGAGCAGACGCAACAACTGCAGAACTGGGTGGACGATGTCGCATCATGGCCCCTCGGCGGTGGTGAGTGGATCCACCATCGCGAGATGACTGAATCAGGGCCCCAGCTGGCCCGTACAGAAAACTTCACGCCCTTCCACGACGGTCTCCGCGCACTACTGAGACATGGGGCCATGCTCGAGGTCGCCTCCGCGCTTCTCGAAGAAGAGGCCGTCCTCTACAAGGAAAAGGTCAACTACAAGTTGGTTGGCGGCGCCGGGTTCGCCCCTCATCAGGATGCTCCGGCCTATCGATTTATTGATAATCACATTTCGTGCATGGTGGCCGTCGACGACTCCACTCCCGAGAATGGTTGTCTCGATGTTGTCAGTTCACGCTACGAGGAAATCCTTCCAATGGATGAGCGGGGTTGCATCACGGCTGACGTCGTCGAATCGATGACGTGGATTCCCGCACCAATCAAGGCGGGCCAAACATTGTGGTTTCACTCCCGGACTCCGCATCGCAGTGGGCCGAACACTTCGGCAAAGAATCGCCGTGCGCTCTATCCGACGTATAACGCACTACGCGAAGGTGATCTTCGCGACGCCTATTACGCCCAGAAGCACCAGGAGTGGCAAGAGGCCCGTGACCGCGGCGAAAAGCCCGGTCTGTCATTAATTGGCGACTTCCAGGGAGTTTTGATCGATGAGTAACAACCTGCCCCAAGCTCAAAGCATCGAAGAAGTCTTTGCTCTCTTTGATCGTCACGGTGATGTTTATTACGGCGAAGACATCAACCAGAACCAACACGCCGTGCAGTGTGCTGAGTTGGCGCGCCGCGAAGGCGCCAGCCCCGAGTTGATTGTGGCCACGTTGCTGCACGACGTTGGTCACTTATTGCATCTCGACGTGGGCCTCATTCACGATCAAGACGTGGATGATGACCACGAGGCGACTGGCGCTAAGTATCTGGCCAAAATCTTTCCGCCCCAAATCACCCGAGCCATCGCAATGCACGTAACGGCCAAGCGGTATCGCTGTGCGGTCGAACCTGGCTACTTCGAGACACTCTCGCAAGCTTCAGTCTTGAGTCTGGCCGTTCAGGGTGGCCCCCTGACTAGTGAAGAGGTCGAGCGCTTTGAGCGCAATCCCGGCAGCCAAGATGCCCTCTCGCTCCGCGATTGGGATGATCGAGGCAAGTGCGTGGAGCTTTCGAACGAAATGCCTCGTGACTATCTCGAGATGGCGCTTTCCGTCGCCATCTAATTCCTCATTTCGTAACTCGTTCGTAATGAAAGAGCCGGAAATCTCTCGTGAATGAAATGGGCCCAGAACTAGGATTTTCTAGTTCTCTACGTGTTCGCACGAGGGGCCATGTTGCTCAAGTGAGCGTGAATGGGAGATTGTCGTGAAAGTACTAGTTCTCGGTGGTGATGGATTTTGTGGTTGGCCAACTGCGCTGCACCTGTCCGACATCGGACACGATGTAATTGTTGTTGACAACCTGAGCCGTCGCGCCATTGACCTCGAACTCGAAGTCGACTCCCTGACCCCCATCCGCCCCATGGGCGAGCGAATCCGGGTCTG
>WLKR01000081.1 GCA_009701115.1 Actinomycetota bacterium
AACCTCCAAGGTACAAATGTTGTGGTCAGTGTGCCCGGAGCGACCAACGCACGCGAGATTCTGGCCTCCATTGGTCAAACGGCGCAGCTGCTGTTTCGCCCCGTGCTCTGCAAAACTACGACTGCCGCCAAATTGGAACCCTTCACGGGTACCGCATTGCCTCCGTGTGGACCCCAGTACTCAATGGCAGCATCGAACCTCGGTGTAAGCCCGAATCCCCAATCGCCGGCTGGCTACACCATGAATCCAGTTCAACCAGATCCATCATTTTCTACATTCCCATCCACCCCTTCGTCGGCCGACCTTGCCAGTCAGACGGTTCTTCTGCCTGCAACCAGTGATTCCAGTGAGCGTTACATCCTGGGCCCAGCTCAGATGACTGGTACGTCGCTTAAGAATGCGATCGCTCAACAAGATCAAGCCGGAGCGTGGATTGTCAGCTATAACCTCACCGGCGCCGGCAGTGCGCTGTGGGATCAAGTGGCCTATGCCAACTTCCACGGACTCGTAGCGATTGAGCTTGACGGCGTAGTTCAGTCGGCTCCAATAATCCAACCGGGCGAGACTGCGCCAAGGTCGTTTGGCGGATCGGGTCAGATTTCTGGTTCCTTCACTGAGAGTTCAGCTAAGAATCTGGCCATTGCGATGCAGTTCGGTTCCCTGCCCGTGCGTCTTGAGCCATTGACCACGCAAACCGTGTCGCCCACATTGGGGCATTCTGCATTGGTCGCTGGTTTGGGTGCGGGTCTTGCGGGTCTGCTCATTGTTTTGCTCTACACCATCATTTACTACCGCGCCCTAGGCCTTGTGATTGTCCTCGGACTCGCCGTTAGCGCCGCCGCTCTATTCGCGATCATCTCGGCCTTAGGCAAAACAGCGTTGGCACCTAGCTTCGACCTGGCCGGTGTGACGGGCTTGATTGTGTCAATTGGAATTACCGTCGACAGCTTCATCGTGTATTTCGAACGACTAAAAGATGAAACTCGAGCCGGTCGCACAATGCGCAGTTCGGTCGATCGTGGCTTCAAGTCTGCTTGGCGTACTGTTCTCGCCGCAGACCTCGTAAGCCTCCTGGCAGCTGGCCTCCTCTACCTCATCGCCGTTGGCGCTGTTCGTGGGTTTGCTTTCTTCCTGGGTCTTTCAACGCTGCTTGACATCATCGTGACGTGGTACTTCACGCGACCACTCGTTACTCTTCTTGGTCGACGCAGTTCAGAATCCTCCTCGAATTTCTCGATGGCTGCCGGTATTGGTGCAGAGGTGAAGCATGTCTGATAGCCACGAATTGACTCCTAACGAGAAGTCGCCCAACGGTTTTGTCCGCATCTACCGCGGACTGACGACCATCAATTTTATTTCGCGAACCAAGATCTACTTCGCAGTTTCGGCGGTAGTCATCATTGCGGGGCTTGGCTCAATCGGCCTACGTGGCCTCAATCTTGGAATTGACTTCAAGGGTGGCACTGCGTGGGAAGTGATTGCCACGAGCACTACAACCGCAGAAGTCACCAAGGCCGTTGAAGCAGCCGGAGCGGGTCAGCCCACGGTGTTTATCTTGGGTGGTTCGACTGTCCACGTAGAGGCTGACTTAAACGCACTCACTGGCACTGAACTGACACGTGTCGAGAACGCGGTCGCCGATGCGTTGGCCAAGATTGCCAATAAGTCAGCCGATCAGGTTTCGGTCTCTACCGTGGGACCCACATGGGGTGGCGCGGTCACTAATCGAGCCCTTATCGCCCTGCTCGTATTTTTTGTAGCGGTGGTTATTTACATCAGCGGTCGATTTGAGCCCAAGATGGCGATATCAGCTTTTGCGGCGATGGTGCACGACCTGCTCATCACAATGGGTATCTATTCAATCTTTGGCTTCCAAGTAACCCCAGACACCGTGATTGCCCTTCTGACCATCCTTGGTTATTCGCTCTACGACACCGTTGTGGTGTTTGACCGCGTTCGTGATAACACCAGGGGCATTTTGAATAACGGCTCAATGAGCTACTCAGACATGATCAACCTGTCGATGAACCAAACGTTGGCTCGGTCGATTAATACTTCTTTGGTGGCGATCTTGCCGGTGCTTTCGGTGCTCTTCGTCGGAGCGGAATTGCTCGGAGCCACGACGCTTCGTGAGTACGGCCTGGCGCTCTTCGTCGGTCTGATGGCCGGCGCCTACTCGTCGCTGTTTATTGCTTCTCCGCTACTCGCGCTTCTCAAGGAGCGCGAACCTCGGATGATTGACCTTCGTAATCGCTTGGCGGCGAAGGGTGCCCGAACCGTGATGTCTGCCCGATCTGCGGCCGAGCTGGCCGGTGGAGGAGGGTCGTCTCAGGACGCATCGTCCTCTAAGGCGACCATCACGGCCAAGGCTCGTAAGCAAAAACGTCGATAATCGACCGGTAGGCTGATTTCATGGTCAGCGTCGCCCAAAACCCCCTTCAAGGTGAGGTCTTGGCGCCCCTGCTCGAACCTGTTCTAGAGGCGTACTTAGCCCGTTTCCCGGGGGCGGAAACCCTGATGATCGAAAGGGCCTGTGCGCTTGCCATGCAGGCGCACAAGGGTCAGCTCCGGCGCACGGGTGAGCCCTACGTAACTCACCCCATCGCGGTTGCCGCCATTGTCGCTGAACTGGGTATGGACGCCAAGACGATTGCCGCGGCGCTGCTCCACGATGCCGTCGAAGATACGGCAGTGACTAACGAGATGGTTGCTGAGATGTTCGACGACGAAGTAGCCGCCATTGTCGACGGTGTCACAAAACTCGACAGTCTGAACTTCGCAACGAAGCAGGAGCAGCAGGCGGCCACGATTCGCAAGATGTTCGTAGCAATGGCCCGTGATCTTCGGGTGATCATGATCAAGTTGGCCGATCGACTGCACAACATGAGGACGCTCTCAGTAATGCCCGTTGAGAAACAGCGATTGATCGCGCAAGAGACTCTCGATATCTATGCACCAATTGCTCATCGTCTTGGTGTGCAGCGCGTGAAGTCAGAGCTTGAGGATTTGGCATTCGCTACGTTGGAGCCTCGACAGTATGCCGAAATCGAACAGATGGTGGCTGCTCGTACCCCCGAACGCGAAGAGTACGTACAGGTTGTGATGACCGAGCTAGTGGACAAGCTGCAACTCTTTGGAATCATCGCCGAAGTACGCGGACGCCACAAACACCTCTGGAGCATCTACGAAAAGATGGTCGTTGAAGGTAAGGAATTTGACTCAATCTTCGACCTCATCGGCCTTCGGGTGATTGTTGACGAGGAGAAGGAGTGCTGGTCGACCCTCGGTGCGATTCATGCGCTCTGGCGTCCGCTAGAGAACCGCTTCAAGGACTACATCAACTCGCCCAAGTTCAATCAGTATCAGTCGCTGCACACCACTGTCCTCGGGCCGCAGGCCAAGGAGGTGGAGATTCAGATCCGTACCAGAGAGATGCACTATCGGGCTGAAAATGGCGTGGCCGCTCACTGGCGCTACAAAGAGAATCCGACGCCAAACGAAATTGCCTGGATGCAACGCATGGTGGAAGTTGAACAGGGGAGCGACGACTCGGTGTCGTTCCTCGAGAATCTCAAGTTGGACCTCGTCACTGATGAGATCTACGTCTATACCCCCAAGGGTCGGATTATTGCTATCACGAAGGGCTCCACGCCCATCGACTTCGCCTACGCGGTTCACACAGAGGTCGGGCATCGTTGTATTGGGGCCAAGGTGAACAATCGACTAGTTCCCCTTGAAACGGAGCTTAAGTCGGCGGACGTTGTTGAAATTGTGACCGACAAGTCCGATACTGCTAGTCCTAGTCGTGACTGGCTCACCATTGCCGCCTCTTCTCGCGCTAAGAGCAAGATTCGACAGTGGTTTCAGCGCGAACGCCGTGAAGACGCCATGGAGAATGGTCGGGAAGAATTGACTAGCGCCATACGTCGCGCCGGCCTCCCTATCGCTACGTCAATCTCGTCTGACGCGATGAGTCGCGTCATTGAACAGCTCAACCTCGATGACCTGGATGCCATGTTGGTCGCCATTGGGGAGCACCACCTCTCTGCGCAGTCGGTCACGCAACGACTTGAACGGGAATTGACGGGAGGCAACGACGAGCAGATGCCGACCTCGGTCTCGAAGGTATCGAAACTTCGTCGAGATACGCGCCGATCAGCTGGTGTCTATGTCGAGGGACTTGACGATGTCATGATTCACCTTGCCCGATGCTGCTCACCAGTGCCAGGCGACGCAATCATGGGATTTGTGACGCAAGGGCGTGGTGTCTCGGTACACCGAACTGACTGCTCTAATGCGGCCGCTTTGGCTTCACGGCTGGGTGATCGTGTTATCGATGTGGCGTGGGACGGATCGACGCACGGAATCTACAGAGCAACTCTCAAAATCCACGCATTCGATCGCACTCGGCTTCTCTTTGATGTCAGTCGAGTGGTCGCTGAGTACCATCTCAATATCGTGGCGAGCAGTTCAACCACGGGTACTGACCGCATTGTGAAAATGACCTTCGAAGTTGAGTTTGCCGACCCATCGCATCTCTCAACACTGATTGTCGCAATTAAGAACGTTGACGGTGTCTTCGAGGCATTCCGAGATCTTCCTGGCAGAAAGGGCTCCTCGTGAGCGAACAACCTAAGCAACTCGTTGCACCTACTGGAACACACGACGTTCTGCCCGACTCCTCAAGAGCTTGGGAACGACTCGTGGGGACATTTAGCGAAATGGCCCACCAGTGGGGCTTCGGCCTTGTCTTGACTCCAATGTTTGAGGATGTTGCCGTCTTCAATCGGGGTATTGGTGAAGAAAGTGATGTTGCTCGCAAAGAGATGTACGTTTTCGAAGACCGCGGTGGACGCACTTTGGCGCTCCGCCCCGAAGGCACGGCTTCAGTAGTGAGAGCGTTCGTGCAGCACCACCCAACGACCCCCTGGAAGGCGTGGTACGTGACCCCCGCCTTTCGTTACGAGCGACCACAAGCCGGGCGATATCGTCAGCACCACCAACTGGGTGTTGAGGTGCTTGGCACGGAAGATCCAATGATCGATGTCGAAGTTGTGGCGCTGGCCTGGCGCTTCTACGAGGCATTAGGACTCCGCCAGGTGCGGCTCATGGTGAATTCGATGGGGCACGATGAGTGTCGGGGAGCCTTCGTGCTTTCGCTGCGGTCCCACTTGTCATCACATGAGCCTCAGCTGTGCGAGGAGCACCAAAAGAGTTGGTCTGGAAATCCCCTTCGCGTTATTGACTGCAAGAAGCGAGAATGTCGTTCGGTTGTCGATGCGGGTCCTTCGATTGCTGATGCCCTCTGCGGAGAGTGCTCAACCCACTTCACGCAAGTCACCGAAGGATTGACAGCGATTGGCGTTCCGTGGGAGCGCAACGTGAAGTTGGTTCGTGGTTTTGACTACTACACCCGAACAACCTTCGAATTCATTTCTGAGGCACTTGACGGAGCTCAGAATGCCGTCGGCGGCGGTGGTCGGTACGACCAGCTGGCCGAAGATTTGGGTGGAAACCCGACGGCCGGCGTGGGGTTTGGTACGGGTATTGAACGACTGCTTCTTGCGCTGGAGGCCGAAGATCCGAAGCGTTATGAAGCCCTCAGAGACGCCAGCATTGACGTATTTGTGGTGGATACGACTGGTGGCCAAGAGGCCCTTCAAATTTGTGACGTGCTCCGGCGTAGCGGACTCGCAGTTGATCGCGCGTTTGACGGACGGTCAATGAAGTCACAGCTAAAGGCGGCCGACCGATCGGGTGCGCGAGTGGCCATTCTGGTAGGTCCTCAAGAACTCGAAGCTGGCACTATTACGATAAGAGACCTACG
>WLKR01000082.1 GCA_009701115.1 Actinomycetota bacterium
CACACCCCCGAGAGCTTCCCGGCCGAACAGCCGCTCTATTTGATGTACACCTCGGGGACAACGGCCCGCCCCAAGGGCATCCTGCACACCACGGGTGGTTATCTCACACAGGCCGCCACGACGTACAACTACGTCTTTGACATCAAGCCCGAGACGGACGTCTGCTGGACCAGCGCCGACATTGGCTGGGTCACAGGTCACTCCTACATCGTCTACGGACCACTTGCCAACGGTGTCACTCAGATCCTCTACGAAGGTGTGCCCGACGCCGGTGGTCGTGACCGCTGGTGGCGCATTATCGAGCAGTTCAAGGTGACAATTCTCTACACCGCCCCGACGGCGATTCGAACCTTCATGAAGTGGGGTCACGAGATCCCCGCTAGCCGTGACCTTTCGAGTCTGCGTCTTCTCGGCAGTGTGGGCGAGCCCATTAATCCCGAAGCGTGGATGTGGTACCGCGAACACATCGGTGGCAACCGTTGCCCCATCGTCGACACGTGGTGGCAGACCGAAACGGGCGGCATCATGATTACGCCACTGCCCGGGGTCACGGCCACCAAGCCCGGGGCCGCCATGCGACCGTTCCCCGGAATTGGCGTCGATGTCGTTGATAACGACGGTAAATCCGTGGGCAATGGCGAGGGCGGCTACTTAGTCCTCACCCACCCGTGGCCCGCGATGACCCGCGGCATCTGGGGAGACCCCGAACGATTCCAAGAGACCTACTGGTCACGTTTCCCCGGCATGTACTTCGCCGGTGACGGGGCCAAGCGCGATCAAGACGGTGACCTCTGGTTGCTCGGACGAGTCGATGACGTGATGAACATCTCCGGCCACCGACTTTCGACCACGGAGGTGGAACACGCACTCGTTTCACATCCCGCGGTCGCTGAAGCGGCCGTGGTCGGGGCATCGGACGACACCACGGGTCAGGCCATTGTGGCCTTCGTAACGCTAAAACTTTCAGCGGATCAGGCAAACCAAGATCAAAGCGCCCTGGTGCAAGAGTTGCGCCAGCACGTCGCCAACTCCATTAGCCCCATCGCCAAGCCGCGTCAGATCATCTTGACGCCCGACCTGCCCAAGACTCGTTCGGGCAAAATCATGCGTCGATTACTGCGTGACGTGGCCGAACACCGCACACTGGGCGATGTGACCACACTGACTGACCCCACGGTCGTGGCGATGATCGACGGACTCATGGGAACCCACGGGAGTGACGACGAGTAGTGCCACGTACGGTCATTGATGACTATCTCGATACGGTCGCACCGGTGCCTCGAGCCACGTTAGAGAAGCTCCGCCAAGACCTCCACAGCCTGTTGCCCGGAGTGGAGGAGTGCATCTCTTATGGACTCCCCGCCTTTCGTCACGATGGCGTCGTTCTTGCGGCCTTTGCTGCTGGTAAGCAATTCTGTAGCTACTACCCAATGAGTGGCTCGGTACTGAGTCGAATCCCCGAAGCCGAACGCTTCGAACAGACGAAGGGTTCATTGCACTTTGACCACGATCGACCGCTGCCCAAGGCCCTGGTGAAGAAGATGGTCAACGAGCGCCGTCGCATTGAATTAGAGAAACGGGCCAAAAGGGTGAAGAAGTGATTTCAATTCGACCAATGCGCCGAGACGACGTGGCCACCGCCATCCAGGTTCTCCTAGGGGGAACCTTCTCCCCGGAGGCTGAAGACCCCACCCAAGAAGCGCAGTACTGGCGAGCGGCCGAGGGAGTACAGGTCAATGGCGGGATTGTGCTCGTCGCTGATGATGGCGACGAAATTGTGGGGCTGTGTCAAGTGCTGATACTGCACCACTTTCAACACACGGGTGGCAAAACGGCCGAAGTGGAGTCGGTACACGTACGCAGCGACCGACGGAACGAAGGCATTGGTGCGCAGCTCATTGCGGCCGCTGAAGCCCATGCGGAGTCTCAAGGTTGTTATCGAATTCAGTTAACGAGCAACAACAAGCGCACCGATGCGCATCGTTTCTATCTCCGCTTGGGCTACAGCCAGAGCCACCAAGGATTTAAGAAGCCACTGCCTCGCTAGCCTCAACTTCGGAGGTTCCAATGGAACACATTCATGAGATTCGAGAAGAACTGCGCCAACCGGCGCTGAACCTACGGGGTGAAATCCCTGAAGTGATGCGGGCCTTCGCCGACCTTTCACGCTCGGCCATGGCCGAAGGTGAGCTCAGCACGGGCTTCAAAGAACTCGTCGCCCTCTCTATCGCCGCCACCCGTGAGTGTGATGGCTGTGTTGCGGCCCACACCCGTGGAGCTGCCCGAGCAGGGATGACACGTCACCAAGTCGCTGAAGCGATGGGCGTCGTGATCTTGATGAATGGCGGACCGGGAACCGTGTGGGGTCCTCGAGCCCTCCAGGCCTTTGATGAGGCCGTGGCGGAGCGAACTGACAGTTAGAGCGAGTAGCTCAAACGCTTGATGCCATTGACGAAGCTTGACTCGAGTTGGGCAGCGGCGCTGGTGGCCTGGACGTTCGGGTAGCGCTTCAAGAGTTCACGGAACATCACGTTGATCTCACGACGGGCGAGGTGGGCACCGAGGCAGAAGTGTGGACCAGGTGCGCCAAAGCCGTAGTGGTCGTTCGGTGTACGGGTGACGTCGAAGGTGTACGGATTTGCAAACGCTTCCTCGTCACGGTTGGCCGAGTTGTAGAACAACAGGACCTTGTCACCGGCTTTGAGATTTTGATCGGACAGTGTGTAGTCCGTAGCCAACGTGCGACGCATCCACGTCACGGGTGAAGCCCAGCGAACAATCTCGTCAACGGCCGTCTTCTGGTTCGATTCGAAGTCATTCACCAAGATGGCCTTTTGGTCGGGGTGCTCCGTCAGGGCGTTCAGGCCGTGAGCGATTGCCGTACGGGTTGTTTCGTTGCCGGCTGTAACCAGCAGAACGAAGAAGGAGGCCAGCTCCTGCTGGGTCAACTTCTCGTCTTCGATTTCGGCGTTCACCAGAGCGCTGGTGATGTCGTCGATGGGGTTTTCGACGCGGTACTTGCCGAGCTCCTCCATGATGCCCGTCAGGGTGCCACCGGCTTCGAGGAAAGCGAGCACGGGGTCGGTGCCGGCCGGAATGATGTCGGGGTCACCCATGGACAAGATGACGTTGGAGCAGTTCAGAACGGTCTGGTACTCCGAGGCGGGCACGCCCATCATGTCGCAGATGATCTGCAGCGGGAACGGAGCGGCGATGTCGGTGACGAAGTCACCGGTGCCCTGAGCGGCGGCCCGGTCGAGCGTCTCAATGGCCACGCGGTCAATGGAGTCTTCGACGGCCTTGACGTTGCGAGGGTTGAAGGCGTTAGAGACGATGCGACGAAGACGGGCGTGCTTGGGGTTGTCGGTGGAGATCATGCCGGAGAAGTACTCCACCATTTCGGGCGGGAGGTCCATCTGCGAAACGGCGCCGGGGCCCGAGAGAAATACTTCGGGGTGGCGGCTGGCGGTGGCGACGTCCTTGTAGCGAGTGAGGGCGTAGTAACCGGTGCCGGTGGGGAACTCCAACGACGAGCCTTCGATGGTGGGCTGGTCGTAGTAACTGATCGGCTTTTCGGCACGGAGAGTCTGAAAGGCACCTTCGCGCTCGCTCCAGGGGCGACGCCAAAAGTCCATGTCGGAGAGGTCAATCTGGTCCACGCTGAGAATTGGGTTGGGTTGCATCCCTAAAATCTATGGGAAACAGGGCCGCGGTCACGATTTCTCCTACGGCTGGCAGAATAACTACGTGACTACTACCTTGACCGATGAAGAGCGGGGCTCCCGGCTCTCTGCGCTGACTGCTCTTATTGACCTGATGCGCCCTTCGGTTCAGGCCGACGGTGGTGACTTAGTTCTGGTGCGTGCTGACGTCGAGGCCGGCTCTGTCGAAGTCCAACTCGGTGGTGCCTGCTCGAGCTGCGCCGTTTCGAGCGCCACGCTCCAAGGTGGGGTAGAGCGCATTCTGCGCGGCCGCCTCGACTGGATTACTGAAGTTGTGGGCAGCGTTGACGAGACCATGGATCTCGAAACCAGCTCCGCCATGGGCAGTGGCGGCTACGTGCCGCGCTATCGCGACCTGTAGGAAGTTACTTAACCCGCTCTTGCGCTTCTCAATCTAACCCACTATTATTTAGTTAGGGTAAGTAATGGAAAACGAACAGCTAGAAGAAACAGCCGCACGGCTCCGCCGAAGCGTGACTCGTCTAAACCGCCGTCTCCGTCAGAATTCTCTGGCCGACGTCTCCCCGGCGCAGGCTTCCATGCTCGCAACTATTGAGAAACTCATCAAGCCAACGCTCGGTGACTTGGCTAAAGCCGAACAGATTCAGCCCCCGTCCGTTACGCGTTTAGTTCAGAGCCTCGTGGACGCCTCGCTCTGCACCCGAACCGTCGATGAGCATGATCGGCGAGCTCAACGAGTTGCGTTGACCGCCCAGGGCCGTAAGGAACTCCAATCAATCCGCCGCAAAAAGACGGTATGGCTCTCATCTCGATTAGAAGAACTGACGACAAGCGAGCAGAAGAAGGCCGCCGAACTGGCAACGCTGCTGGAGAAAATTCTGGGTGAGTCGTGAGCGCCGCTCGCCGGATAGCCGGTCGTACGTTCGCCGCGCTCGTGGTGCCTAACTATCGCAAGTACTTCATCGGCCAGGTCATCTCGAACTCCGGAACATGGATGCAGTCGGTGGCCCAAGGCTGGTTGATTCTCCAGCTCACTGGCCACAACGGTTTCTACCTCGGCGTTTCAGTGGCGCTGCAGTATCTGCCGATGCTGCTACTCGGCTCCTACGGGGGACTCTTGGTGGACCGGACCAGTAAGCGCAAGGTTCTCTACGTCACCCAGTCCACGGCCGGACTCTCGGCGTTAATTTTGGGACTACTTGTCTCCACTAACCACGCTCAGGTGTGGCAGGTCTTTGTTCTCTCGTTGGCTCTCGGCGTATCCAACATGTTCGACGTGCCGGCCCGCCAAGCATTCATCCAAGAGATGGTCGGGCGAGACCTCATCACCAATGCCGTGAGTCTTAATAGTGCGCTCATGAACTCCGGGCGCCTCATCGGACCGGCGATTTCGGCCGGCGTCATTGCGGCGTGGGGCACCGCCGCCTGCTTCTTCGTCAACGCCGGAAGCTATGTCGCCGTCTTGATCGCACTGCTCGCCATGGACGGCTCCAAGCTCACACCGATTCGCCGGGTGACTCGAGCCAAGGGTCAAGTGATGCTCGGCTTGCGGTACGTCAAAGACAACCCCGTGCTTCGCCGACCCTTGATTGCGGTAGCCATTGTGGGTACCTTCGCCTTTAACTTCACTGTGACCCTGCCACTACTGGTCCAGCGGACATTTCACGACCAACGGGCCGGTGACTACGGCATTCTGCTCAGCGCGATGGGTCTCGGCGCCATCCTGGGTGGCCTCACGGTGGCTCACCGTTCGCGCCCTTCGCTGAAACTTATGAGCGTGCTCGGCATCCTCTTCGGGCTCTGTATGGCCGGAGTGGCACTCAGTCCTAACCAAGTGGTGGCCACGATCTTGTTGGTGCCCACGGGGGCCTTCTCTATCGCCTTTGTCTCCACCGGAAACGCGATGCTGCAACTCAACTCCACCGAAGAGATGCGCGGACGGGTGATGAGTCTGCACGCCACGGCCTTCCTGGGATCAACGCCCATTGGCGCACCCATCATTGGCATTATCTGCAACTTGACCAATCCGCGAGTTGGCCTCGGGGTGGGAGCGGGTTTGACATTTCTCACCGGGCTCATGCTCGTGAGGCAGTCGAAAGAAGTGACGGTCGCCTAGAAAGAG
>WLKR01000083.1 GCA_009701115.1 Actinomycetota bacterium
CGCATCCACTCAAACTGATCGGGCACGTCAGTGTGTTCAATCGCCAGTTGAAACACGCTGGTGCGACCGGTGCGCTTGCGGGTCTCATTCATCGCATCGGCGAACGCAAATAACTCATCAAGTTCGGCGAACGTGCCGGGGACGAATTCGCCGTCTTTGGCTTTATGAAGTGACGTTCGTGATGTAGAGATTCCCATTGCTCCGGCGCTCAACGCCTCCTCGGCCAACCGCTGCATTTGAGTTATGTCCTCGGCTGTGGCGGGCTCGTTCGCCGCGCCTCGTTCGGCCATGACGTAACCGCGCAATGCCCCGTGGGCTAATTGAAATCCGTAGTCGATAACGCGAGGCTCTTTTTCAATCGCGTCTAGGAACTCGGGGAAGGACTCCCACGACCAAACAATTCCTTCGGTCAAAGCGGCACCGGGGATATCTTCGACACCCTCCATCAACTGGACTAACCACTCGTGGCTGTTGGGGCGGACGGGGGCGAAGCCGACGCCACAGTTGCCACCGACCACGGTGGTTACACCGTGCCAACTGGATGGGGTGAACCACGGATCCCAAGAGACCTGACCGTCGTAGTGCGTATGAATGTCGACAAAGCCCGGTGTGACCAGTTGCCCCTTGGCATCGATTTCTCGAAGTCCGGCATCAACCGTTCCGGGTTCACCAACTTCGCTAATGACCGAACCCGTAATGGCGATGTCGGCAATTCGTCCCGGAGCCCCGCTCCCATCAACGAGAAAGGCGTTGCGAATAACGATGTCAAACATGGCTTGAGCGTATCGCCAGATTCGCCCCCACAGAAAACAGAGGAAAATTGGGCATAGTCACTGCGGGCTAAACATATTTCATTGGTTCGGATTTGACGGGCTTGGGTGGTTAACCCGAGAACGAGCACACCGACTGCGTGTCCTTGTAAGTCTTTCGCGTCACTCGATGTGAAGTTGAGCAACTTCTAGAACCAACTCACGACAGAAAGTGACGCGGAGAGCAGAAGCGGGTGACCTTGAGAAAAGCGAGGAGTTGCGTGGCGGATTACTCCGAACCGCTTAGGACAAATAACGAGCGGCACGGATCCTGCAAACTCAATCGCGGCATTTTGGATCCATGTGCACCATGCGGGAGGTCGATATTGACCAACGTACGCGCTTCGTCGAATTGGCGTAGCGTGGTCTCCTATTCGCAGGAGGATGAGAGGTAATGACAAAAGCATCTGACTACCAGAACCAACTTCATCACACCGCTGAACTGCTAATAGCAACGGCCCTGGAATTGATGAAGTCAAAACCCTTCGATAAGGTCACCGTCGAGGAGGTTTTGAACACTTCCGGTGTTGCTCGCAGCTCTCTCTACCACCACTTCGAGGACTTTCACCACTTGATGGAAGTGGCGCTTATCCGCCAATTCGCAAAAGACACACACGCTGCTATCGCCCAACTCATTACTACAGCTGACGGCACCGACTCCTTCGATAGGGCTCGTGAAGTCATCCACGAATGGAGTCACTTCATTCAAGATGTTGGACGACGCCAGAACCGAATGGCCCGAATCGTCGCCATCGCCACCGCCGACCGCAACGAACGCTTTCGCCTCATACTCTCCAAGGAACAGCAGAAAATCACTGATGGCTACACCGAGGTTTTTCGCATTGGGCAGGAGCGGGGATGGATTAATCCACGGCTTACACCAGCCTTTCTTGCCACGCTGCTGCAGGCCTATACGGTGGGCCGAGCCATTGATGACGTCTCGGCCACTTCACTCTCGAATGAAGAATGGCTATCCGGGATCGACATCCTCCAGGACACGTTCTTCCTGAATCCCGAACTCACCCGAGGGATCAATCCCTCTCAGTGAGCCATGACCGCACACCGCGGTGTGCAAGGCGACCTGAACCGCTAGCACGCTTGTAGTTGGCGGGGACGTGGCTTCGCTGTGTTGCAACTTGGCTTCACTATGAAACTCATTCGCCTCAGCGATGTTCCTGTCATTTCTGCAAAGGTGAAGGCTAAACAGGGAATGAGCCAATCAAAAATGAAGGCCGACTACCAACGCTAGGGCCTCGTCCACAGCCCACATCTCTTCGACGCCAAGCCGACCAATCGCGTCACTCGTGCGACGGATATCGACGGCGGTCATTTGTTCGAGCAGGACGCGCGTCGATTCAGATTTGATTGTCACCTCAGGGCGAAACGTCGCGGCCAGGGCGCTCTGTGATGTCGGGGCCACCAGAACCGTTGACAACGGCGCGAGCACATCGCTCTGTATCACTACGGCGAAACGAGGGCCCTGCTGTTCATGACCCGGGCGCGAGCTAGGCAAGAGCCGAACCACGTCACCCCTCGACACGAAGGCTCTCCATAAACGCAGCAATCTCTTGCATCTCTTGTCGGTCTTGCTGATCGGCGGCGATAATTTCTGCCTCGCGCCGAATCGATTCACGACGAGCCAACTGCTCGGCGGCGACTCGTAACGCTTCTCTAATAGCTTCAGACCTCGTCAGACCAGAAGTCTCCAATGAGCGAAGGTGTCGCTGTGACTCGGCATCGAGTCGAAAGGAAATTGAGTGCGAAACGCGCGACGTCATGTCTGAAATGTATCACAAAACGTAATACATAGTTTAATTACGCCTGAGCCCAAAACACGGTGGTGTCCCCAGAAACGGTAGAAACCCGACTCCTAGCCAGGACGCTCGCCACGAACTGATGGCGCCACAGGGCCTCGAGGTCAGTCTTCCGACGAAAAACGAAAAACATTGGTTTCACGAGCTACGAATCCCATGCGGAGATAGAGGCGGTTGGCCGCTTCGCGCGAGGGACGACTCGTTAAGTCAACCGAAGTGGCACCCTTCGCTTTGGCCGCATCGAGTGCAGCCAGGGTGAGCGCCTCGCCCGCACCAAGTCCTCGGGCGCTTTCGTCAACGACAACGTCTTCAATCCATGCCCGAATTCCGGTGGGGATGGCGAAGACAGCCAGGGTGAGACTACCGACGATTTTCCCCTCGTGACGGGCCACAAACATTGTGATTGCGGGATCAGCGAGTACGCGACGTAGGACGTCTTCAGTGATGGGGTCAGCCGAGCTCGAAAGTTGTGGGATCAGTGTGGCGAGAGCCGCCGTTAGCTCTGCCGTTACTTCCGTTGCGATTTCAATATTCACGAGAAGTCGCCTCGCCAAATGGGGCTGCGCAGATCATCGTAGAAGACATCACGCTTTTCGCCGGAAATGGCGGCAAAGACATCGTCACCCCATCGTTCAACACCAAAGATTGGTGACGGCAGTGTTTCTCGAGTAAACCAGCCGGCGTCGGAGCATTCGAGTGGATGGGGATTCAGCTCGCCACCGATTTGTCGACAGAGAAAGAGCATCGAATAGAGGGGCATGCGTGACGTGCCGTGACGCAACGTGTCGAGAATGCCCAGGAGGCGAATGGGCTCGACTTCGATGCCCGTTTCTTCTTCCACTTCCTTAACGACTACCTCAACTGCCGAATATCCAACGTCGCAGTAGCCCGTGGGATAGAGCCAGACACCAGAATCGGCCCGTTGAATCAGAAGCAGCTCACCCTTGTCGTTCATCACCGCCGCACCGACGGCTACCTTCGGCGTGACGTACCCCGCACGGCCAGGTTGGACTTGGCCCATCCAGTTGGCCACGTGGCCCTCGCCGTCGAGGCCATCGAGAGCACCTTCATCGGCGTGAGCTCGGATATCACCGGCCACCTTGAGGACTTCTTCGAACCGTTCACGCTCGTACTGCGACTCGGTAAAGGCGAGGCCCGTTCGGGCGATAGCGGCCAGGGACTCCGCCCAGCGAAGTAAGTGGCGCTCCCCTACTGAATCGGTCACAGCTATGACGCTAGCAACGACTAGGCGATTGCCGCGGCGAAGACTTCATCCACGGTGCCGACGAGACCGGTGTAAAACTGGCCGAATTCTCCGTAGAGCGTGGAAGCTTCATCAAAACGCATGGTGTAAACGCAGTCCTTGAGATCGTCCACGTGGACTCCGAACAACGTCACGCCCCACTCCCAGTCATCCAGACCCGTAGAACCCGTTACTACCTGAACGATGCGACCCTTAAAGGTGCGACCAGACTTGCCGTGTTCGCGCATGAGCTGATCGCGCTCGTCGTAGGGCAGCGAGTACCAGTTGTTGTCATCACCACGACGCTTCGACATGGGGTAGAAGCAAAAGGCGGTCATGCCCTCGGGAGGCAGGACCGGGTAGAGACGGGCGTTGAGCATCTCTTCGGGCATGCCCTGGGAGTACTCACTCACTTCCGTCACCGAGACGTAACTTTCGGAAACAAACAGGCCAGCTCCTTGGATCTTCGACTGAAAGGTACGGAGGTCCCACAAGTTCTCACCCAAAACCATGAAGCAGACGTCGGCCTTAGCGCCCATGATGGCGGCCGTCACGACTTGGAGACCCTTGGAGTGGGCGTAGGTCACTGCGTCATGCACTGCTACGACATCGACGACATCGGTGGGGTGGCAGAACAGGTGAATAACGTTCAAACCCTTTGAGGGGCTGAGTGCGGCAGGCGTGGTCATATCTTCATGCTACGGCGAGCATCGAGGTGGTCGCACCCGGGCGGAGGGCGTGATGCCAATCGAGGAGATACGGAGTACGCCGCGAGGGACCGTACCTACTGGTCCGTAATTGCAAAGTGCCGGGGCCAATGGCCCCGGCACTTTCAACAAAACGCTGACGATTTAGTAGTCGTCCATTCCGCCGCCGGGCATTGCGGCGCCAGTGGGCTCGGGCTTGTCAACGATGACGGCTTCAGTCGTCAAGAACAACGCCGCGATTGAAGCAGCGTTCATTAGAGCTGAGCGAGTCACCTTGGTGGCGTCGATAACGCCGGCCTTCACGAGGTCTTCGTACACGCCAGTAGCGGCGTTGAGACCTTCGGTCGGGTTCGGCAGTTCTTGCACCTTGTTGACGATGACGCCACCTTCGAGACCGGCGTTAACGGCAATCTGCTTAAGTGGCTCTTCGACAGCACGGGCCACCATGAAGGCACCAGTGGCTTCGTCACCGGTCAAACGGTTGGCGACTTCCAAGATGGCCTTTTGTGAACGAATCAACGCCACACCACCACCGGGGACAACGCCCTCTTCGATAGCGGCCTTGGTCGTTGAAACAGCGTCTTCGATGCGGTGCTTCTTTTCCTTGAGTTCAACCTCAGTAGCGGCACCGACCTTGATAACGGCCACACCACCGGACAACTTGGCGAGACGCTCTTGGAGCTTTTCGCGGTCGTAGTCCGAGTCGGTGTTTTCCATTTCGGCCTTGATCTGAGCAACGCGACCCTTGATGTCGTCTTCGCTACCGGCACCCTCCACAATGGTGGTTTCGTCCTTGGTAACAACAACCTTGCGGGCGCGGCCGAGCAGTTCGAGTCCGGCGGTGTCGAGCTTCAAGCCGACCTCTTCGGAAACAACGGTGCCACCGGTCAAGATGGCGATGTCTTGCATCATGGCCTTACGGCGCTCACCAAAGCCAGGTGACTTCACAGCGACGGACTTAAAGGTGCCACGGATCTTGTTGACGACCAGCGTTGCGAGAGCTTCACCCTCAACATCTTCGGCCAAGATCAACAGCGGGCGACCCGACTGCATGACTTTTTCCAGGACGGGAAGAATGTCGCGAACGGCACCGATCTTGCCGCCGACCAGCAGGATGTAGGCGTCTTCCAAGACGGCCTCCATGCGCTCAGTGTCGGTCGAGAAGTAGGGCGAGATGTAGCCCTTGTCAAAGCGCATACCTTCGACGAGGTCCATGCCCATGCC
>WLKR01000084.1 GCA_009701115.1 Actinomycetota bacterium
CAAGCGGCCACGTCGGGATCGGTGAAGCTCGGCGCCAATGTGGTGCGGGGATATTTCGCGCAGGAACACGAGAACCTGGACCCCAACAAGACGGTGCTGGCCCACTTGGACAATGCCACCGTTGAAACAGAAGTGCAACGACGCGCCCTTCTCGGTGCCTTCGGCCTTAAGGGATCAGCTGCGCTGCAAACCCCCGACACCCTGTCGGGTGGTGAGCGGGCCAAGTTGGCGCTGGCCATGCTGGCCGCCTCGGAAGCCAACCTCTTGATTTTGGACGAACCGACCAACAACCTTGACCCCCGTTCGGTGGAAGCGGTGGGGGAGATGCTCAATGGCTGGAGGGGCACCATCATCGCCGTTTCCCACGAACGAGCATTCGTTGAAGCGCTCGACCCTACGCACGCCGTCTTGCTGCCCGAGGAGTACTTCGACCTCTGGCGCGACGACTACATGGACATGGTCGAACAGCGCTAGGGGAGCCCCTCGGTCGCCATGGAGTTTCGAGAAACGAAGAGTCGAACCGCTCGTGGTGCGTTTCGCCTACAGTCCTAGCCCTATGAAGATTCTCGTTATTGGTGGCACATCCTTTGTTGGTCGAGGTATTGCGTTGGCGGCGCACGAACGCGGACACGACGTCACCGTCTTTAATCGTGGGGAGACGCCCACTGATTTACCAGCAGCCATTCACCGCCTGGTGGGAAACCGTCAGAGCGACCTTTCGGCCCTGGCGGATCTCACCTTTGACGCCACCATCGACGCGATTGCTTATCAGCGTCGTGACGTCGAACTTCTCCACGCCGCGATGGGCGCACGAGTCGGGTACTACTTGCAGATCTCATCCATCTCCGCCTACCAAGATCCCCAGTCCGATCAGGCCGACGAGAGCACGCCTCGACTTGAACTCGGTGACGTCGATCCCAACGCCAACGTCACAGGTGCCACGTACGGAGTATTGAAGGCCGAGTGTGAGCGGGCCGCCGAAGAGCTGTTTGGTTCGAAGATCGGTATCTTGCGCCCAACGTTTGTGATCGGTGGTCACGACAAGACGTTCCGCTTTCCCTACTGGGTGGCCCGTATGCAAAAGGGTGGCCGCGTGGCATTCCCCGGACCCCGCTCGAACGCCCTGCAGTGGATTGACGCCCGAGACCTCGGAACATTCGCGGTGCTCCTCACTGAGCAACGCTTCGCCGGCGCGGTACACGCCCTGGGCAGTTCGCCGGTCTTGAGCTTCGGCGAAACCCTCGAGCGCATTGCGGCTCACGTGGCCCCGGAGGGCACGACGCTGGTCGAGGTCGACCCCAAACATCTTGAAGACTCTTCGTGGTATTCGAAGTTTCCGCTCTGGTCGGGCACCTCAAGTCAGACGGCCCTCAATATGAGTAATGCCAAGGCGCTCTCATTAGGCCTAACCCTTCGAACATTGGAAGAGAGTGTCGACGACACCGCCGCCTGGTTTGGCGATCGCGAGTGGCCCGGCCATTGGCTCAGTTCGGCCGACGAATCGGCTCTGCTGGATGTCGCTATTTAGATGTTTCAATGCCTTTGAACTGTTTGGTTGACAAGTTCATCGAGATGGTCAAAAAATGTGTTGTCATAATCATCGTCAGTGTGGTTGACATTCCATAGCCCCGAACTGCGAATTGATTCGCGATCGCTTGAGCGCCCAAGCCACGTGAGACTCGGAGTGTCAAGTGACTCTCGCGTAGCTCGGCTCAGCAGTCCAATTGCGCCTCGTTCGACAATGCCTCGAAGACTCGCTCTACTGGGAGGATCATTGATTGGAAGGCAAATAACGGACATTTCTCCGATGCGCTGGCTGACGGCAACCTCGAGCGGGTATTCCATCTTCTTGGTTTCCTGGGTGGCGTTGTTGCCAACACCCCAAGTTGCCGCAATTGAGCTGGGCCAATCACCACTCGCCAATATTGCACTACCCACATGACGCCGAAATACTGAGCCGCGGTGATTGCCGCCCCCGGGTGTTGAGCCGCCTGGGACACCACGATGTTGTGAAATGCGACCCCAAAGCGTGCTCGAGGAAGCGCCGAGAGCGTGGGTGCCAACCCGAACAACGCGTTGTGTCACGCCATCTGCCCTCATCTCGTCGGGTTCAAAAATGAAGTACACGCCCCGTACTGGCCACTCCATGCGGCCAGTACACCGCGAGAGGGCTCGAGCACCCCCGACAGCGTCGCTCAACTCCGCAAGTGACCGATAGAACCTGTCGACATCGGCATGTAGGGAGCCGCCCAATCGACTTGGTGATAAATGTGTTGGCATATCGAGCATGACCACGCTGGAACGGTAGAAGCGGAGTTGCTCTCCAAAGGTGAGACCAACGGTGGGGTTGATAACAGTTGCGCCAAGGCGCTGCAAACCGTCGATTACGCCGAAGTTGCGGTATTCAGAACCGGCGTGAATTTCGAAGATGAACCCATTCAAGTCTCCGAGAGAAGCCACAAGCGACTGAACAACGTTCTGAGACCACAACTCCTGTTGAGTGCGAGATAGGGACGTAAGGGCAAGGTCGTAGGGCTCAATGATTTCGGTGGGCTGAAGAAGCCCGTGCTTGGCGGACAGTATGAACCAGGAGTCACAAGATGCTTCTACCGCTTTACGACGACCATTAAACAAGGCGGATAAGTAAAGATCCATGGCTGGACCAGGCGTAGCTCGTTTCGTCTTCACACATCCAATAAGCCCAACCCGCACGCCCAAAGAGTAGGCCGAACTCGAAATGATCTGCATGGAAAGGCCTCCTACAGGGCAGTGCCGATCTTTTGCTCACCGACATGTGGTATTTAGATTCGAATGGCCCTAATGACCCAATGCGGTCAGGGCGCCTGAAAGGATTGTAGGTATGGGCACACCGTTACAAGGACTCCGAACCGTCATTTATCCCGTTGTTAACTTGGCTGCGTCCAAGGAATGGTGGATCCAACTCCTCGGCGAGACGCCGTACTTTGATGAGGCGTTTTACGTCGGATTCAATGTTGCGGGATACGAACTTGGTCTGTTGCCAGGGGCCAGCCAGTCTGATGGTGCTCAGGTGTACTGGGGTGTCGAAGATGTAGCAGGAGCTGTACACGAAGCCATTGTTCTTGGCGCTACCGAACTCACACGCCCCACGGATGTTGGCGAAGGGATTATGACCGCCACGGTTCGCATTCCCGACGGCAGCGTTCTGGGGTATATCTACAACCCACATTTCTTGCCGAGTTAAAAGCTCGTCGATTTGGTCCGCGAGGACTCATCCTGGTGGGCGAGGCGGGACTAGCGACGTCCGAGAGGTCCAAATGGACCGCCGTGCTGATCCAACAACCATTTCAACGGTCACTGGCTCTGCAATTTCTTCAGACTTACGCTGGCCATGAACCACCGCGCTACTCCAAAGGGGGCGACGTTGCGAACGTGCGATTTGTCAGGATAAACTGACAGTATGAGACATCTCCTTGAAAACGCATTGCCAACCGATACAATCGCAGCAATCCGCTGCCTCACTGAAAGTGAGCAGGAATTGGAGTTGTTGCGATTTGAAATGGTGAAGCGAGCCCGGAGTAACCACCGTTCATGGGAGGAGATTGCCGTCGCTCTTGGGATTAGCCGACAGTCCGCATGGCAGTACTACGCACCACGGATTCTCAATGAGGCCGACCAAGAGGAGAATGGTCAACGACGTCTTTCCACCGATGAAGCGACTGACATCGCTGTATCTGAGTCCCGGGCGGTACGCCGCCGCAGGCGCAGTACGCCAGTGTGAGAGTTGTTATAGATACAAACGTATGGGTGTCCGCCGCACTCGCCCCTGGGCCACCGCGAGACGTACTCAAAGCATGGACATCACATACGTCAATCGAAGTGGTGATGTGCCTCGAACTGTACGAGGAAATTGCAGAGGTGCTTCTTAAGCGTGAGAAGATTCGAAAATGGCTGACAATCGATGAAGCGCAGACATACTTAGACGCACTAAGGGCGTTAGTCGATTTTGCCCCTAACCCACTCGTTGAGGAAGTGGGGCTTCGCGACAGTGCCGATTCATACATCGTGGCACTAGCGAGGCAGGGACGATGTGACTTCATTGTGACCGGAGACAAAGACTCACTCGAATGGCCCGACCAGCGGCCTACCTGCCTCACACCGAAAGAATTTCTCAGTCGTCTTTAGCAAAGCCATCAACGAGGTGGCTCGGCGTTCTGTCGGCAGCGAATACAGGACAGGCACCTAAAGCCCTTTTTGGTGGGCGAGGCGGGACTTGAACCCGCACATCCTTTCGAATACTGGCACCTGAAGCCAGCGCGTCTGCCATTTCGCCACTCGCCCGAGCGGAGTATCACTTTACTTCTATTTCTAAAGGCTCCAAATTGCCGGCACTAAATAGGCAAACGGCACCGGTACGCTTAAGGGGTATGGCACTTAAGAACGTAGAAAGCCGGCTCGAGCGCCTCTTTGACCGCACCTTTGCGAAGGGGCTGCGCTCACACGTCCAGCCCATTGAGATCGCTCAGCGCATCGCTCGGGAACTGGACCTCGCGGCTCGTATCGGTCCCAGCTCGACGATGGCGCCAAATGACATTCGAATCTTCTTGTCGGCGGAGGACACCCCCCGATTCCACGGCTTTGAGCAGTCCACCATTGACGAATTGGCCTCCTCGGTGCGCGAACACGCTCTTCAAGAGAGCTACGACTTCGTCGGCCCCGTTTCGGTGCAGATCTTTGAGGACACGTCACTAACCATGGGCCAACTTGGTATCCGAGTTAATTTTGTTTCCGGCCGTCCCCAGCCCAAATTGGTGAGTATGAACGGCGGACAGTACAACTTGAGCGAACGCCCTCAAATCATTGGTCGCACGGCGGAGTGCGACATCATGGTGGCTGACCCCAATGTTTCCCGCCGCCACGCCGAAATCTGGTCCACCCCCGACGGTGTGGGACTTCGGGACCTGGGCTCCACTAACGGAACCCTGGTCAACGGTCGTCGCATCGAATCGGTGCTGGTGACGCCTCACGACGAGATCTCCTTTGGTTCACAGCTATTCCGGATTGAGCTGGCCTAACTTGCTCGTCGCTGCGTCGGCCTACGCCACGATTGTCCGGCCACTCCAAATCCTTGTCCTTCTGGGCGTAATTCTCTTTTTCGTGCGCGTGCTCTCAATTGCGACCGAGGAGATGCGACCACCCAAGGAAGAGACTGGTCGCCGCCGCCGCCGGCCACTGACACTCGCCTTCATGGAGCCCGAAGCCCAGGCCGGTGAGCGCATCGAAATTTCTAACCCCGTGGTGCTGGGGCGAGGAGCGCCAAGCGACATCGTTCTTGATGACACCTACTTGTCAACACAACACGCACGATTCTCAGTCGATGACGGTGACCTCTTCATTGAAGATCTCGGTTCACGCAATGGTTCCTACGTCAATGCCGAACCCGTTATTCACCGCACCCAACTCTTGAAGGGTGACGTGATTCAGATTGGCAACGTGATTTTGGAAGTTGTTCGATGACAACGTGGCGTAGTGCAATCGCAACCAATGTCGGTCTTGTTCGTGAGGCGAATGAAGACGCCGTTGCGGCGACTGACCGTATGGTCGTGGTGGCCGACGGTATGGGTGGTCACGCGGCTGGA
The DNA here is from genome assembly GCA_009701115.1 of Actinomycetota bacterium. Next base: position 5,619 of record WLKR01000084.1, read on the forward strand.
GAAGTGGCCTCCGAGCTCGCGGTTTCAGTCTTTGCTCGTGCGATTACCAGCGAGCCATCGGTCGCCGGCCTCAATGCCGCTCTGCACATCGTGAATCAGGCCATCTTGGACGACGCGCTTGCACACCCCGAGCGTGCGGGCATGGGCACCACTCTGACGGCC
>WLKR01000085.1 GCA_009701115.1 Actinomycetota bacterium
AAGAACTCCCCTTAGTCAAACATCGCACGACCGGCCCCGAGGCCCGGGCGCTCCTGCTCGAGGCCGTGATTCACCTGGCCGCGACGATTCCATTTCCCGAGATCACCGCGCGGCGAATCGCCCAGGAGGTCCACATGGACCCCAACGTCATTTTCCGTAATTTCGAGACGCTTGAAAATCTCTTTGTCTCGGCCCTGCGTCTCATCGAAAGCCGGGCCATCGAGGTTCTCGAGGCCAGCGACTCCATTGGCATCACGCCCATCGGAGAGATTTATCTCTGGGTGAGGTTCGCGGCCTGGTTGACCCTGTCGGGGACTGACCCCGCACGCATCGCAACTGACACACCAATTCTGGACAGATTTCGCGAGGCCTCCCTGCGCAACTTGCACGTCGAACACTTGCCGAGTGAGCGAGGAAAGTCGGCCATACTCGTGCTGACCCTCGCGTACTTGCAAACTCAGGTACTAGTGACACCCTCGCAGCCCGAGTTCTTTGCGCCCCAGGCCATGGAGGACTCACTCGTCCTTCTGGGGACATTGATTTCGCAACTAGAAGCGCTCACTAGAGAATTTGGCTGGGACTGACGTCCGTCCGACGTTGCCCGGACCAAAAAGGTGCCACTCGTTACTGTGCCAACGAGCTACTTACTTCGTACCCGTCACTACATAGGCCCCAGCGGCCGTGAACTGCGTGTGCTCGGCCTCGGAGACCTCTCGGGCCTCATCGGGGAGCAGCACTGGGATTGCGCCGTTGATGGCGTAGGCCACCTTGCGACGAGGGTTGTAGACGACTTGAGCTGATTCGACGTAGTACAGCACGTCGTGGTCAGTGGGGTCTTGGAGAACACTCACGAGGAACGGGTCTAGGGCCATTACTTCTTCACCTCATTGATAATCGCGAGTACTTCACTCACGCGTTGGGCACATTCGGATTCGGTGGGGGCTTCGACGTTGAGGCGTAGCAACGGCTCCGTATTACTCGGACGCACGTTGTACCACCAGGTTCCGTGATCGACCGTTAAACCGTCAAGTCGGTCGGCCACGACCCCGGGCTGAGCCACGCGCTCGGCGAGAGCTTCGACCGTGGCCGGTGGGTTCGGAACTTCGGTGTTGATCTCGCCCGAAGCGACGTAGCGCTGGTAGGGCTTCACGAACTCTGAGAGTGGCAGGTTCGACTCACTCATGAGCTCCAAGACAATCATGGCCGTGATGATGCCCGAGTCGGCCCGGTAGTTGTCCTTGAAGTAGTAGTGGCCGGAGTGTTCGCCACCAAAGACGGCACCGGTTTCGGCCATGACCTGCTTAATAAAGCTGTGTCCGACGCGGGTGCGCACCGCGGTGCCGCCACCTTCGGCAATGACTTCGGCCACGGCCTTGGAACAGATCAAGTTGTGGAGAATCGTGGCGCCGGGATTACGGCGCAACATGGCGTCGGCCACCATGGCGGTGGTCACCGAACCACTGACGGGCTGAGCCTTCTCGTCAATCAAAAAGACGCGGTCGGCGTCACCGTCAAAGGCCAGACCGACATCGGCCCCAACTTCTAGAACCCGGGCCTGGAGGTCCACGAGGTTCTCGGGCTGAATCGGGTCGGCCGGGTGGTTCGGGAAGGTGCCGTCGAGTTCGGGGTACATGATCTCGAGGTCAAAGGGCAGACCGGCAAAGACCTTGGGGGCCACGAAGCCACCCATGCCGTTGGCCGTGTCGGCCACGACCTTGAGCGAACGCAGCTTGGTGGTGTCAACAAAGGAGTGGACGTGCTTGACCCAGGCCGTAATCAAGTCCAACTCGTCGGCCTCGGCCAAGGGGCCAGACGCCGGCGTAGCCAAGAACTGATTGGTCAGCGCTTCGATTTCCTTCAGACCGGTGTCGGCTCCGACGGGCTTGGCGCCCTCGAGGCAGAGCTTGATCCCGTTGTACTGCGCGGGGTTGTGCGAGGCCGTCCACATGGCGCCCGGCAGGTTCAGGTGACCGGCGGCGAAGTAGAGAAAGTCCGTGGAGGCCAGACCCAAGTCGGTGACCTTGGTGCCCACAGCGCGGGCCCCTTCGGCGAAGGCCGCACAGAGGGTGACGCCGGAGGGACGCATGTCCTTGGCCATCACGATGTGGGGAGCCTTAGTAAAGGTGGCGAAGGCCGATCCGACGGCCCGAGCGAGGTTCTCGTCGATCTGGTCGGGGTAGGTGCCACGGATGTCGTAGGCCTTAAAGACGTCACTGGTGTTCACAACTACACAGCCTACTTTGCAATACACCTATTTAAAAATGGAGATTGCTAGCCTGAAGCGGTGACAACCAAGGGCGAAACTATCTGGCTGACTGGACTCTCCGGCGCCGGGAAGTCGACCACCACCGAGGCCATCAAGGCCCAGTATGAAGCTGAGGGCACCCGCATTGTGGTGCTCGACGGCGACGATCTGCGCGGGGGCTTAAGTCGCGACCTCGGTTTTTCCAACGAGGACCGTGACGAACAGGTTCGCCGGGCCGGAGAAATCGCCATCGTCATGGCCCACCAGGGTTTCATTGTCGTGGTCGCCCTCGTCTCCCCCCGTCGGGTTGCCCGCGAGCTAGTGCGCAGTCGCCACCAAGAGTCCGACGTTCTCTTTCACGAGGTCTACCTCTCTACGCCCATTGAGGTCTGCGAAGCCCGGGACCCCAAGGCGCTGTATCGCGCGGCCCGTTCGGGAACCAATCCCCTCATGACCGGTGTCGGTGACCCCTACGAGCCACCACTGAATGCCGAACTAGTTGTCAACACGGCCGAGTGCACCCCCGACGAGGCCGCGGCCTCGATTCGAGCGTTGCTGCACCGCTAGTTGCGAGGGCCGTTGCCTAAACGGTTCCACGAGCGTCGGCGCCACAGGGCCCGCACACCGAAGAGCACCGTGATGAAGGTGATCCAACTGCCCCACGTGCCGGCGGCCGTGTTGCCATAGACCATCGAGACGTGTTTGCTGGTGGGCACCACGACCATGAGGTTGGGGCTGACGCGATAGGGACCGGTCGCGCCGCTCACGTGCCAGCGGGGGTAGTAGGAGATCTTGACCAGGACGGGAATGCCCGTCTTGTTGACGTCAAAGGAGATCGACTGGTCCTGCTTATCGACGTTGGTCACGACAACCGGCAACACGCCCTTGCGGGTCGTGCGCAGCGGGTTGGTGGTGCGAGGCCAGTTAGCCGGTCCGTCACTGGCCAACATCGTGGGCCACTGCTGCGGGTCGAGCCACCACGACTGGTTGGCCGCGAGCCAGGCCTGGCGCGAGCTGATATCTGACACCACGTTGGGCAGGGTCTTCACCCCTTCGACGACGTGGGAGTCCTTCACGAGATAGATGTGCCACTGCACACCCCCGTTGTCCCAGAGTCGGGTCGTATCGATCTCTTGGAGGTTGGGGTTGATGGCCGCTGCGGTCACCACGGACGGTGAGAAGGCCATGAAGTACTTCACGCCCAACATTTGGAGGTGATCAATACCGAGGTTGACGTTCGTCGTCCCGTAGCTCAGGCCGACCATCGGATTCGAAGACTTGCCGGCCTCGGCCAGCTCGGCCTGATCTAAGAAGTGGTAGGGCACCGTCGGTGAAGACTCGAAGGTCAGACCTTCCATGGAGCCAACGCAGTTATCCGTCCAGTAGGGCAAGAGCATGAGGGCCATCGGGGTGCCGAAGCGGCCCTCGTCCGAGCTGTACTCCCACATCGCTTGACCACAGCCGTACTTCGCCGACTGGATCTTCATCTTGGTAATGAGGTCGTTGTACTCCGGCCAGGAGGCCTTCTGCTCGTAACCCGAGTAGTTCCACGCCGACCAGTTCGGCACCTGGTCGGGACCGGCCTTGACGTGGAGCAGTGAACCGAGCGTGGGCGAGAGCGGGGCGACGACCATGAGAATGGCGAAGACCGCAATGAGCAGCGGGGACCAGAACCGGGGCTGGGTCACTGGTTCGGGATTGTCGACACTCTCAATGCCTTCGGTGTTGTAGTAGTCCTCCCACCGTTGCCACTCGGCCCGGCGACGATTTGTTCGACGATTGATAAGAGCGTCCAGCACGCTGCCGACGAACCAACCGGCCAACAGATAAATCGAGAGATACCAAAAGGGCACCAGTCGCTCGTTATAGAGAGCACCCTGGGGGTCGACCATGTAGGCCACGAGAGACAAGACGGCCAGTCCCGAGAGAAAGATGCCGAGACGGTTCGCCGTGGCGAAGGCCCAGATGAAGCCGAGGGCCGCCACGATGATGATGGCCCGGGTGCCGGTCGAGCCGCCGGACTCACTCCACCAGCCGAGCTTGGTGAAGACGGCGTGGAAGGTCGAGGTGTCGAAGTTGGTGTAACCCATTGAGTTGGTGAGCGACTGGGTCGTGACGAAGGGCAGGACCCACCAGGCCGAGAGCCCGAAGCTCACGATGCCGGTGGAGAAGACAAAGGCCGTGGAGCGGCGGCGGTGGCCCCGACCGAAGGGGGCGTTGAGTTCTTCCCCGGTGGCTCGGTCCAGTCGACGGTCCCGATTCATCAGTTCAAAGATCCACAGCAGACCAATGCCGGCGAGGGCGAACATCCAGGGCAGGACGTGGGCGGCCAGCGAGGCACTTAGGGCGGCGGCGGCTATCCAGCGACCGCGGTGTTCTTGGAGACCCCGGGCGAAGAGGCCGATGGCCACCATCGCCAACGAGAGGCTGACCGAGTAGGAGTACTCCCCCGCCAGGGTCGAAAAGAGATTGCCCCCGGCAATGGTGAAGGCACTGGAAAAGAGGAAGGGCAACGTGGCGGCCGCGAGCGCCACCGGAATAGGACGAGGCGCGCGAAAGAGCCGTCCCATGACGTACGCACTGAGCGGCATGATGAGCGAACCGAGGGCCGTGGCCAACTTCATCGCGATCGCAAAGGGAATGACGAAACTGGCCAGCACGGCCAGGAAGTCGGGCAGCACGAAGTAGTAGGTGTAGAGCGGCATGCCGTCGAACCAGCCGGGATACCAACTCGTTAAGTGCCAGGGGAACCCGAGGTGGTCGCGCATGTAGGCCGGCATGGCCACGTGCGCACCCGTGTCACCACCGGTAATGGTCGTGTTACTAAAGAGCAGCGAGGGGTGCAGGGCCCAGAAGATGACGTAGACGAGGAGCAGGATGGAGACGAGATCGGCCCACGTGGAGGGCGAGACGCGTCGGAGACGGTTGATCACTTCACGGTCACCGAGGCCCACGCCACCGAGAGGGCGATGAGGTTAAAACCGGCGTGGGTGAAGATGGCCGGAGCGATGCGACGCTGGCGTTGGACAATCACGGCCAAGATCGTGCCGACGAGAGCCAGACCGGCCAGTTGGACCAGTTCACCGTGGGCCGCTCCGAAGACAATTCCTGTCAACAGTGCCGGCACCAGTCCGGCGGCGAGAGCTCGGACTCGGGGCGAGAGGACTGCGGTCATGGACTGCAAGATCACCACTCGAAAGAGGAGCTCTTCAATAAACGGCGCGCCAATGCCGACAAAGAACATGATGACGAGCATGCCGTAGGCGGGATTGTGGCCCACGATCTGCTTGACGGGGTCACTGGTGGATTCGATATGAAAGGGGTAGTAGAGCGCGCCGACCAGAGCCTGGAGCAGGACGCCGAGGGGTAGGAACTTGAGATCTTGCCAGCGGACCTTGAAAAAACCGGTGGGTAGGACTGGTTGGACCGTCTTCATGGCGAGCACGACAATGGCGGCAAAGCCCAGCCACAGTCCGAACATCTG
>WLKR01000086.1 GCA_009701115.1 Actinomycetota bacterium
AGGGGGCATTTTCTTTAACTACCGACGTTCGACGGTGGGTGCGGTCCAGTCAACGAAGATCGAACCAGCCCCCGTGACGACTTCAACGGGCGTGGCGAAGGGGTCGACAATGGACCTCGCCCCTTCGTGCCGTTCGGCGTCGGCAAATAGTTGCGCCGCTTCCGCCCAGGTGTCGGTGTTGTAGAGAGTGAGGTCATCGGAGAGGGCAATAAAGCCCGATGCGGCCAGGGCCGCGTCGCGAATGACCACTTGTTCGTTGCGCGTGAGCTCGGTATCGGTCGGTCGCAGGAGCACGCAATCTGGGTCCAGGGTGAACCAGCGTCGATGCAGCGGTGCTCGCAAGACGGAGGGTTCAATGGCGTTACGACCGGCCACGGTGTTTTCCTCGAATCCGGGGAAAAAGACTCGTGGCTCGTAGAAGGGGGCCACATCCTCAGAGACGCGCATGGCGTCCACCATTCCGACGGCACTGAGCAGCGGGCTGCCACAGCCCACGAGGTAGGCGTCCTCGCCAATGCCGGCGCGCACCGCCTCGAGTCCTGCGCGAAGTGCTTGCGCCCTGGAGTAGGTGTCACCGTGGACGCGCGTGCCAACGGCCGCTGCGGCGTGGAGGAAATCAATCTTGAAGTAGTCGAAGCCCTGGCGGCGAAGTTCGGCGTACGTCGTCGTGAGATGTTCGAGCACTGCCGGGTTGGTCGTGTCGAGGGCAAAGACCTTCCCACCCCAGCCGCCGTGGACGAGCGCCGTCGTTGGCACGCCGTCTTGATTGAGCACCAACCACTCGGGGTGCGTGGCGGCAATCGTGCCCCCGTCGATGGCCAGGAAGGGAGCCGTCCAGATGCCGGCGATGCAGCCTGCCGCACGGATATCGGCGGCAATGGTCGTCATCGGTTCGGCCCACGCCGCGTTTGGGTGATCCCACACCCCAATCTCGGCCTGCCAGCCATCATCGATCTGAACCACTTCTATGTTGTGGGCGGCTGCCAGTGCGAGGTTCTCTCGGATGATGCTGGGTGAAATCACTCCAAAGTATTGGTACCAGGAACACCAGACGCGGGCGCTGCGTCGTGGCGTACGAGCACCCGAGGTGGCGCCGGAGTAGTCGGCGTATCGGTCGTAGGCCCGCCCGGGACGGTCCAAAATAATAACGAGGGGATCGAGAGTCAACTCATCTCCTGGACGGATGACGAGGTCATCCAGGAGCCAAAGTGCTGCCATTGAGCCATCGGGTCGGACGAGCACGGTACCGAAGGTTGTGTGGGCCGAGAGGAAGCCGATGATGCCGCCATCGAAAATGAGAAAACCGTCGCCGTGAAGCGACGTGCCGGCGCTTTCGCGTGAGGCCAACATTTGGCTTCGAAACCAACGAGGAGCTTCAGCGCGCTCGGGTCGAACATCCCGTGGCGTTGTGCGGCGAACCGTGGACCACGATTGGAACCCCTGCTCAATGATGTGAGTCGCAGTGAAGGGCAGATCCACCACGATGGAGCCGCCGGTGACTGTTTGGCTCGCGCTGATCTGAACGTTGACCAGCGTTCCTTGCTCAACTTCGGTAACGAGGATGGTTACATCGGCGTCCGTCCGATGGCCCTCGTTATCAATGTGATGCCCTTGGAGATTCATACGAGCCATATTTGCACGAACGTTCTCGGCGGAGCGGTTGCGTAGGCTCTGGGTGTTAGAGGAGGAATATGCCGATTCATCCCATGCTGGAACCAGTCCTCGCCTACATGCGAGACAACCCCGGCCCCAATCCAATCGACTTGCCCCTGAGCGAAGTGCGTGCCAATCACTTGACCACTTCTCTCGCGACCGACAGCACGCCGCCCGAGATGGAGAGCGTTACCGACATAACTATTCCCACACGCGAAGGAACGGTCGAAGCTCGGGTCTACGTGCCGAGGGGAGTGCGCGGCAACGCCGTCGGTATTTACTTCCACGGTGGTGGATTCGTGCTCGGCACCCTGGACTCCTACGACACCCTCGCACGGCGCCTGGCCGAAGCCTCGGGTGTTTCGGTCATCTCGGTCGCCTATCGGTTAGCTCCCGAATCTCCGTTCCCTTCAGCGATTCACGACGGCGAGGATGCCGTTCGCTGGATTGGGGAGCATCGCGACCAGTTCGGTGAGCCTGATGCCGGACTACTAGTACTGGGAGACTCGGCCGGAGGCTGTATCGCTGCAGTGGTGGCCAATGTCGTCACTCCAGCAATTCCGTTGATCGGCCAAGTACTGCTCTACCCCACGTTGGGTCCCGAAGTCCTCACGGAGAGCAGTCACAACTACGCCACGGGATACTTCCTCGAGATGGACCATCTCCGACACAACTACGCGATGTATCTCCAGGGTTGGACCGATCACACCGATCCGAGGGTGACGCCACTGCTCGCCACCGATCTTTCGGCAAGCCCCACGGCCATCGTTGTCGTCGCTGAGTGTGACCCCCTGCGCGACGAAGGCGTCAATTACGCGGGTCTGTTGGAGCACTTCAACGTCCACGTTGACTTGCTCGAAGCCAAGGGCATGCCCCACTCCTTCTTCAAGTTGGGCGGCCTCGTTCCCGACGCCCTCGAGGAGATGGCCGATCTCGGCGGGCATATCCGGGCTCTGATTGCTGCGGCCCGATGAAAAACGTCCTCTTCATTACGTTGGACCAGTTTCGCGGTGATGCGCTGTCCTCAGTTGGTCACCTATTTGTGAAGACTCCCGTTCTAGATGCCCTCGCAAAGCGTGGATTCCAACTTCGACGGCACTACTCGCAATCGGCTCCCTGTTCCCCGGGACGGGCCGCGCTCTACACCGGCACCTATCAGATGAACAATCGCGTGGTGGCTAACGGCACCCCCCACCCGTCGAACTTTGACAATGTGGCCTACGCCGCGCGACGCGCGGGTTATAACCCTTATCTCTTTGGCTACACCGACCAGGGTCTCAATCCCCGAGCGGCCGTTGACGAAGATGACGTTCGCCTCTCGTACTACGACGGCATCCTGCCGGGGTTTTCTATTGGCTGCTACCTGCCCGAAGATCAGAGCCCCTGGTGTCAGTGGCTCCAGGAACTCGGGTACGACGTACCCATGGGCTACGCCGCACTGCGCGGTGAATCGGACCGTCCGGCTGAAGTTTCGTTGTCGGCATTTCTGACAAACCGATTCCTTGACTGGCTGCCGAAGCAGGAGAGTGGTTGGTTCGCTCACTTGAGTTACCTGCGTCCCCACCCGCCCTACGCGGCGGCCGGAGAGTTTTCCAAGCGCTTCCATCCTGACGATGTCGACCTGCCGATTTCGGCCGTGGAAGAGTCGGTGCGCCACCCGCTGCACGCACTCGCCATGGCCAATGAGGCGTCGGCCTCACCGTCGGACGAAAGGGATCTCCGTCGACTCCGGACGCAGTACTTCGGCATGGTCGAAGAAGTCGACTCACAACTCGGTCGAGTTATCGACGCCATCACGGCACGGGGGGAATTGGATCAAACGCTGATTGTGGTGACGGCCGATCACGGCGAACAGCTCGGCGATCACGGACTGTTAGAGAAGCTCGCCTTCTATCCCCAGAGTTACAACATCCTGGGCATCTGGTGCGACCCCACGTTGGGATCCGGTGTTGTTGATCAGTTCACGGAAAACGTCGACCTGTTCCCGACGCTCTGTGAATCAATGGACATTGCGATTCCTCGCCAATGCGACGGTCGTTCGTTACTACCGCTCTTCAACGGCACGGCCAATGAGTGGCGCAGCGCAGCCCACTACGAATGGGACTGGCGCTACTTCTTTATCGGCAGCCGCACGCCGCAGTGGAGCGAGAACCGACTGCTCTCCCGCCAGAACCTCGCCGTCTCGGTGGGCGAGGACCTGGCCTACGTCCAGTTTGGCGATGGCTCCTACAAGGCCTTTGACCTCATCGCTGATCCCACGTGGCGCACCGAGTGTCTCGACGCCGATCGAGTACTTAAGGGTGCGCAAGAACTCCTGGTGTGGCGACAAGAGCACCTCCGTCGTGACGAGACCGACATGCTGCTCGTTCCTTCGCGGGCGGGCCACTGGCCCTCGATGGGATTAGCGCGGGCCTAACCCGTAGAGCAAGTCGTCGAGCAACTTGCGGTACGCCTCGTCGGGGCGAGGGGCAAAGTTGATCGTGAAGAGTTCGAGAGAGACGTAGCCGTGGACGGTCGACCAGATCTGCTGAGCGATTTCGAGTGGTTCGCCGGAGCGAATAAATCCTTGCGCCTGCATCGCCGTGATGTGTTCCACCAACACCTGAATGCTCCGGCCCATTGAGATTGCTGTTTCGGGGGAGGCGTTGTAACCAGCGACGCTCTGCATGAACATCAGCTGATACAGGCGGGGATTGGCGTGGGCGAATCTCCGGTAGGCCTGGCCGGCATCGGTGAGCCGGTCCTTAATGCCATGACCTTTCACCGACTGTCCGAGGGCAATCGCAAACCGGTCGTGACCTAGGCGAACCAGGGCGTCGACGACATCGAGCTTGCCTCCGAAATGGTTGTAGAGGCCCATGGGTGCAACCTCGGCCCTACGGGCGATTTCACGCACCGTTAAGGCGTCGACGCCCTCATCTTCGAGAAGGGCGAGGGCGGCAGTGATGACACGATCTTCGATCTGAGCCGAGGAGGTTCGCTGCCGTAGTGCCATGTACCAAAGTGTAGAACATCGTGCTACTGTTTATGGCACGTTGTTCTAAAGGAGTCTCATGTCCCAAAAGAAGCCCCATAAGTGGCTCGTCCTCGCAGTCCTTTGTCTCTCGGTCTTTTTGGTCGTAGTCGATAACACGATCGTGAACGTTGCGCTTCCGTCGCTGTCGGCGCAACTCAATGCATCTAACTCGGCACTGCAGTGGATTGTCGATGCCTACTCACTCCCATTCGCCGGGTTCTTGCTCGCCGGTGGTGGACTCTCTGACCGCCTCGGTCGCAAGAAGGTCATGCAGGGGGGACTCGTCTTCTTTGCCATCTTCAGCGCAATGGCGGCCTGGTCACAAAGCAGCACACAGTTGATCTCGATGCGAGCACTGATGGGTCTGGCAGCGGCATTCATCTTTCCGGCCACACTCTCCATTCTCACCATCACCTTCACGGACGCTCGTGACCGCGCCAAGGCCTACGGCATCTGGGGCGCGACTTCAGGGCTCGCCGTGGCCTTCGGTCCGCTCACTGGTGGCGCCTTGATTGAGCACTTTTGGTGGGGCTCGGTCTTCTTGGTGAACTTGCCAGTCGTGGCGCTCACCATCGTTGCGGGTCAGCTGGTCATTCCCGAATCCAAGAGCGAGTTCAACCGCCGCTTTGACTTCACTGGTCTCTTCTTCGGTAGCGCGGGTATCACGCTCTTGGTGCTGGCCATCATTGAGGGCCCGACGTGGGGCTGGCGCAGTGCGACCACCCTTTCTCTCTTTGCCACTGCGGCCATCCTCTTTACGGGTTTTGTTCTGTGGGAGCGCCGCCGCCCCGAGCCACTGCTCGATGTGCGTGTCTTTAGCAAGCCGGCCTTCTCGGCCGGTGCCGTGGCGATTGCAACTTCCTTCTTCTGCCTCTTCGGGTTCATTTTCCTGGTGACCCAGTACTTCCAGCTCGTGCGGGGCTACTCGGCCTTTTCGGCCGGTGCGCACACCTTGCCCTTTGCCATTACGTCGATGATCATGACGCCCTTAGGCGCACTGCTCGCGCTCAAGATTGGGACGCGAACGGTCGTGGGATCGGGGCTCGTGATTATGTC
>WLKR01000087.1 GCA_009701115.1 Actinomycetota bacterium
CCCACGGACCCGATCCGGCGTACATAACGACGTGGTCAATCTGATGGTCGTTGTCGAGGTTGTAATAAAAGAGCAGGTCACCCGGTTGGATTTTGTTGAGGGGGATGTGGCGCATCCCGTAGTACTGCGTTGCCGCGGTACGGGGAATGCGATAGCCGGCCTGACGCCACGCCCACTGGGTCAGTCCCGAACAGTCAAAGCCGTAACGAGGTGACTCGCCACCCCAGACGTAGGGCGTGCCAATGACGCTCTTCGCCGCGGCCAGGGCGGCCATGCCCGCCTTGGAACCGGCGGCTGATCCGCTGACGCCCGGCTTCTTTTTGATGGCGGCGATTACTTCGTTGGCGGCGGCTTGGCCACCGACAGCGGCGGCGGCGGCGACGGCGGCCGCGACGGCCTTAGTGTCACCACGCTTGGAAGCGGCCTTGGCTACGACAATCTGATAGTCAATAATCTGCCGCTTGAGTTTCTTGGTAATCGTCGCGAGTGTGGCGCGCGTGTTCTCCTCGTTCGCCGCATTTTGTGCGAGCAGGCTGCGGATTTTCGCGGCTTCGGCCGACTTGGCGGCGCGCTTAGACGTTTCGCTACGCAGCGAACTGTTGAGTGAAGCCTGCTGTTGCCTTAAGGAGTCGGCCAGCGAATGGAGATTGCCGAGTACCTGTTCTTCGTACTGCCTGCGGGCGTCCGAGAGGCTGATGTCTTGTTGGAAGAGGGCCAGAAATTGTGCGTCGGCCGCCCCATAAACGTAAGCCCGGACCGAAGCCGTCTTCATCGATTCAGAAGTAGTGCCGAGTTGGCGACGCTTTTCAATGATCTGAACTCGCAGATTGGCGAGCTCTCTGTCGAGTTGGCCGATGACGACTTTGGAGGTGTTGTACTTCTCGGCGAGCGCTTCGCTTAACTGCTCCTGCTTAGCCAGTTTGGCCGAGAGGCTTTCGATGAGGGCGCGGGTCTGCGCAATCGTGAGAGCGTCCGCATGGCGTGCAGGGGCAATTACTAAGGGGAGGACGAGTGAGGCGACACCGACAAATACCCAGATTCGGGCCAGTGAAACCTTCCAGAGGCCGGTCACGTTAAACAGGCTACCGGCGTCTTGCGGAGAAATCAGGACAGGTAATGGCAGTCGCCGAATTTCTCGGTCTGAAAACTGCCGAGTTCTCGCAACGGTTGTGGAGGTATTACGGTGGGGTCGTCGTGTTGACGTGGGGGCGTAGCCCAATGGCAGAGGCAAGGCGCTTAAACCGCCTCCAGTGAGGGTTCGAGTCCCTCCGCCCCTACGTGAACCGCATTCGGTCGCGCTGGCCGGTCTTTAGTAGCCTGAAGGCGTGGCAAAGAGCAATTCAGGTAAATGGGTTAGTCGAGTCGGCGCAGCTGGTGGCGGTAAGGCCTACCAAAAGTCGCGACCTATGAACTACTACGGCGCGATCACCCTCATCGTCGTGCTCGGCCTACTCACCGTCGTCTACTCGCGTTACGAGTACCAGAATCCCGCTAGTGCCGAGGCTCCCGCCATTGGCACCACCTGGTTCGCGGCCTTTAACGGCGAAGCCTGTGGAACCACCATGCCGGCCCTGGTTGCTGATGCCGACACGGCCACGAATGGTCTCCTCGTGACCCAAAAGAACGTTCTCGTTATCTCGCCGAAGGTCGCCGAAGAGGCGGGCCGTAACGCCACGTTGGCCAAGTTCATGGACCAGCATTCCGGTTTGAGTTACGCGAACAACACGGTCAAGTTTCCCGTTCCCACCGAGTGGATTCCCTCGCCGGCTGAGTACAAGGACGGTTCGAAGTGCCCCAAGGGCTCGAAGTACGCCGGCCAAGTCGGACACTTCGGGATCGCCTACTGGTCGCAGTTCGGCCAAAAAGATCCCGTCATCACGACCAATCCCGCATCGGTCAAGTTCACCGACTTGATGCGCATCACGTTCTTCTTTGCCCCCGACGGCGTCAAGCCCAGTCAGCCCAGCACGGAGACCCTGGCCTACATGGTTCAACTCCAGCAGGCCACTAACGGTTCCGGTACGACGACCACTATTCCTGGTTCGCTCGTGACCTCCACCACCGTGGTGAACATCCCGACGACAACAGTCCCATCGACATCGACATCGTCATCGACCGTTCCCTCGACGACCGTCGCGCCCGCTTCGACCACCACGACTGTTAAGTAGTTTTCACCATGCGCGCGGTAATCCTCGTGGGTGGTGAAGGGACCCGCCTTCGGCCCCTTACGTACCGTGCCCCCAAGCAGATGTTGCCGATTGTCGGCGTGCCGATGCTCGAGCGCGTCTTGGCCAATCTCGCCAAACACGGTGTTACTGAAGCCGTGCTTTCCCTTGGATATCTCCCCGATCGCTTCATCGCGGCCTACCCCGAACACACCGTGGCCGGGGTGCACGTCACCTACGCCGTGGAACCTTCACCCCTCGACACGGCCGGGGCCATTCGCTTCGCCGCCCTCGATGCCGGCATTAACGAAACGTTCATTGTGGTTAACGGTGACGTGCTCACCGACCTCGACGTCACGCGCCTGATTGCCTTTCACCGTGAGCGCGGCGCCGAGGCGACGATTGCCCTGCACCCCGTTGAGGATCCCTCGAGGTTCGGCGTGGTGCCCACGCACCCCGACGGTCGCGTGATTGCCTTTGTCGAAAAGCCCCCGCGGGACGAAGCGCCGACTAATGAGATCAACGCCGGAACCTACGTGCTCGAGCCGTCGGTCTTAGAGACGATTCCAGCCGATGTGCGCGTCTCGGTGGAGCGCCAGACCTTCCCTGGACTCGTAGAGCGCGGTTCGCTCTACGCCCTGGCCGATGACTCCTACTGGCTCGACACCGGAACACCCCAGGCCTACCTCGAAGCCCACCGCGACATCTTGGAGTCCCGTCGACCCGTGCCTCTCGCAACGCCGGTCGCCAACTTCAACTGGGTCCACGAGAGCGCCCAGGTGGCTAACGCCACACTGTCGCTCGCCACGATTGATCGCGACTGCATCATTGGATCCAACGTGACAATTGAGAACTCGGTCCTGCTGCCCGGTGCCATCGTGCACGAGGGCGCCACCATTCGCGACTCCATCATCGGACCCGGCGCCACGATTGGTCGCGGGGCCATCCTTGAGGCCACCTGTGTTATTGGCGGCGGCGTTACGGTGCCCGGTGGTTCCATCCTGCGCGGTGAGGTTCGCCTCGGAGGACCCGAGTGAGAGTTCTCGTTACGGGCGTAGCGGGATTCATTGGCTCCAACACGGCCGAACTGTTGCTGGAGGCCGGACACGAGGTCGTCGGCATCGACAACCACTCCTCGTCTCTGCCAGACAACGTTCCGGCCGGCATTGAGTTCCACGAAGGTCGCAGTGGGGACCAGGATCTCATTCGTTCACTCGGCGATCTCGACGCCTGCATTCACTTCGCCGCCCACATTGAGGCGGGGGAGTCGATGCACGTTCCCGAAAAGTTCTTCCGCAACAACGTGGCCGAATCACTGCAGCTGCTCGAGGTGCTCGTCGAACAACACGTGGCGAAGTTTGTCTTCTCCTCCACGGCCACCGTCTACGGACCGGAAGTGACGTTGCCAATCGACGAGACCCACCACGTCGAACCTCAGAACCCCTACGGCCAGTCCAAGTACATGGTGGAGCAGGCCCTCGACTGGTTGGCTCGCCAGGGACGTATCAACGTGGCCCGTCTGCGGTACTTCAACGCGGCCGGCGGCACGCTGTCTCATCCCGAACTGCACACGCCCGAGACCCACCTCATTCCAATCTTGTTGGCGGCGGCCGCCGGTGATCGTGAGTTTGTTTCGCTCTACGGCACCGACTACGACACGCCCGACGGCACCTGCATTCGTGACTACGTGCACGTCAAGGACTTGGCGGCTGCCCACATCCTCGCCCTCGACGTGTTGAACCGGGAGAGCAATCTCGTGCTGAACCTCGGTACCGGTACGGGATACTCCAACCTGCAGATGATTGAAGCGGTGGAGCGAGTGACCGGTCAGACGTTGGACGTTCGACGCACGGACCGCCGACCCGGTGACTTAGCGGCCTCGGTGGCCTGCAACGACAAGGCCAAAGCGGTGCTCGGCTGGGAACTGCGCTATTCGGATCTCGACACGCTGATTAGCGACGCCTGGGCCAGCTACCGCACCCACTAACGAAAGAGATCTTCGGCGGCCCGTCGAATGACATTTTCGCTGATACTGCCCTCACCAAAGACGCTGGGATCAATACCGCGCACAATCGCAAACGGCGTTCCGGCCGCTTTGCCCAACACGAGATTGACCGCGCCAGCGATCTCGTCGGCCACGGCCACTTCGGTCGCTTCCAAGACGCGGCCCGTGGCGTCCGTGGTGCCCCGTAGATCAAGCACGGGCTTGATCCCGGCCACGCCGAGGGCGACGTCGGTAACGCCCGAGCGCCAGACGCGTCCGAAGGTGTCGGTGACGATGACGCCAACCGAGACGCCGAGTCGACGTTGTACGTCGCCACGGATACGACGGGCTGAACGGTCGGGGTCGACGGGCAACAACACGGCCGTGTTCTCGGCCGTGTTCGAAAGATCAATGCCGGCGTTGGCGCAGATAAATCCGTGGTGGGTTTCCACGATGTGCAGGGTGCCCCGGCGACGCAGTACCCGCTTGGACTCTTGCAGGATGAGGCGAACCTTGTCTTCATCAGTTCCGTCGAAGGGCACGGTTCGGCCTTCGGACTTGCTGACTACTTTGCTCGTGACGGTGAGGATGTCTCCGTCTTGGAGTGTCAGCTCCGAAGTAGCCAGCGCACTAACGATGGCCTCAGCCAGCGAATCGTTCTCCGCAATCTCCGGAACGCCGCGCAGCGCCCAGATCTGCAACGTGCTCACTTGAGGAGCTCGCGAACAAGAGCCTCGGCGTGGAGGGGGTTAGCCATGATGGTCGTCGTGACCACGGCCCGCATCCCGGCCGCCTCAACGTCAGCGGCCGTCTCGGCATCGACTTCATCAATCACCAAGGTGGCGGCGTAGGGGGCGTAGTAGCGGGCGATGCCGGCGTTGCTGGCCTCGTAGCCCAACTCCTTCATCAGGCGGTCCGCCGGACCCTTCAGTGCCGCGCCACCAATCAGTGGTGTCACCGCGATGACGTCGATACGACGGGCCCGCAGGGCGTCGGCGATGGCCGGCATCTCGACAATCGGTTGAATCGAAAGAATCGGATTCGACGGGGCGATGATGATGCGCGAGGCCGACGCAATGGCTTCGAGTACGCCGGGGGCCGGTGTGGCGATGGCCCCGCCGACGTAACGGACCGTGTGAGTCGCCACGCCGTGGTGGTGCTTGACGAAGTACTCCTGGAAGGAGAGGTCGCCGACTTCAGTGTCGAGCCGGGTGGCAATCACGTCGTTAGAGGCCGGGAGCATGCGCAAGGTCAGTCCGCGCTTTTCGGCCAGTTCGGCCGTGACCTCGAGCTTGGTCGCACCCTCGTGCATTCGCTGGGTCCGGTAGAGGTGCGTGGCGAGGTCTTGATCGCCAAGGGAGAACCAGGACTCCCCGCCGAGCTCACCGAGCCGGCCCATGGCGCGCCATGTTTCGTCCTTGAGGCCCCAGCCCCGTTCGTCGTCGTTCAGACCGCCCAGGGTGTAGGTGATGGTGTCGATGTCGGGACAGATGGTCAGTCCGTGTAGTTC
>WLKR01000088.1 GCA_009701115.1 Actinomycetota bacterium
GCCTCCAGCCCCTGATTCGCCGTTGTCGCGCTTGACTCTTGTTCCACGATGTTTCCCTCCATTAGTGACGTTCCCTTCTCATAAACGCCGCGATTAGACGGGCGCTGACATTAAGCAGTAAGACGATGATGACCAAGATGAGACCAACGCCCCATGCGGCGGTGTGCTGGCTGTCGTAAGCCGCCGATGCGTATTCGTAAGTCATCAGCGGCAGTGCGGACATTGAGTGGAAGGGATTCCAGTCAAAGCGAATCGAGGCCCCGATCACGAAGAGCAGGGGTGCTGTTTCGCCGATGGCGCGAGCGAGGGCTAGTAGGACGCCGGTGATAATGCCGGGAGCGGCGACGGGCAGGACAACCTTGAGTGAGACCTTGGACTGGCGGGCACCCAGTGCGAGGCCCGCTTCGGTCAAGGTCCGAGGAACGGAGCGCAGGGCCGTTTCAGCGGCCTTGGTGATAACTGGTGTCATCAACATGGCGAGGGCCACGGCTGCAGCAAATCCGGAGTAGGCGTGCATGTTGGTCACGATGTAAATGAAGGCGAAGATTCCGAGCAGGATTGACGGCAGACCCGTCATGATCTCCGTCACGCGACGCAAGCCGTTGGCCCATCGGGTTTCCGTCTCGGCCAAGTAGAGGCCCAGGATGATGCCCAGAGGTACGGCCATCAAGGCGGCGACCCCGTCGACGACGAGCGAACCGATAATGGCATTACCAACACCGCCAATGTTGTCCTGGTCGAAAATCGTTGGTTGCAGCGGTGCCTGTGTGAGGAACGTCCAGGTCAGGACCTTCCCACCGCGGACGATCAGAGCGGCAATAACCAGAAACAGTGGCACCACTGCAAGAGCTAGGCAGGCGGAGAGCAGCGTCGTGAAGAGAGTGGAGCGCAATGCGCGACGGCCTTGCGTTTTGGCGGCCGTGGCCTGAACAAGACGACGCCGTTCGAGCATCGGGTCCGGGGGCAACTGGGCGAGGAGGTCGGTCATGCCGCTCCCTTAGTACCGCGTCGCACGAGGGCTCGAGCAAAGGCGTTCACGCTCGCCGTCATCACCATCAAGATCACCGCGAGGGCGCCGAGGGCGGCCAAGTGCATCGTTGGGGCGTCGGTGTACTGCGTCGCGATGGTCGATGCCAGCGTCGAGCCAAGAGAAAAGAGGGAGTGAGGCATCGAAGGGCTTGATCCGATAACCATGGCTACGGCGATCGTTTCACCCAAAGCGCGACCGGCGCCCAGTGAGACTGCGCCGAGGAGTCCAATCTTCGCGTTCGGTAGAACTACCCGAGTCAGGACTTGACTGCGAGTGGCGCCCAGTGAGAGTGCGCCTTCGACGAGGTCACGGGGAACCGTCGCGATGACGTCACGTGAAATCGCGACGATTGTTGGAAGCACCATGACGGCCAGAACCATGCTGGCCGTGGAGATTCCATACCCGATGGCATTACCGCTAAAGGGCCAGCTCCCGCCGGTGCGTGATGCGAGCCAGGGCTGAACCGTGGTCGACATCCACGGCACGATGACGTTGAGCCCCCAGAGTCCGTAGACAACTGAAGGTACAGCAGCGAGAAGTTCGACCGTGGTCGTTAGGGGGCCCGCGAGACGTCGGGGCACTAAGAAGTTAAGGGTGAGAGCCGTGCCGATTCCAACGGGCACGGCAAAGAGAAGTGCGACACCCGTGGTGATCAACGTGGCGAGGATAAGGGCGAGACCGCCGAAGTTTTCTTCGGCCGGCGACCAGTTGGTGCCGGTGAGGATGTGGAGACCGTAGGTAGACCAAGCCGGCCAGGACTGGTGAATAACACTCCACGCAAAGAGCGCGAGGGCTGCCGCAAAGAGCAATGCCACACCCCGAAGGACGTAGCTGTACGTACGACCGGACTTGGCCCGGGGCATTTTGCCCCGGGCCAAGCCGCGTTCGATCAGTTCTGAGGAACTTTGAACTGTCATTGTCTACTCAGAACCAAACTTTCCGTACTACTTAAGGACGACTGCGCCGTTGTAGGTAACAGTCTTCAGAGCGTTACGAGTAGCGGTCTGAGCCTGGGTTGGCAGCGCAACGTAGCCCTGCGAAACCGCAACGTCCTGACCCAAAGTCACGCCAGTACCGGGAGCGTTGTGCGCGAGCCAGTCAACGAGCTTGACGGTCAACTCGGCCTGGGCGAGTGACGAAGCAGCATTGGTCTGGTTCTTGCGCAACATGACCCAGCTGTAGCCCGAGATGGGGTAAGCAGTCTTGCCCAGTGGGTTGACAATCGTGAAGTTGGTCGAAGAGATTGTGGGCTTGGTTGCGGCCGCTGCAGCGATGCTGGCTGGGGTGACGTCAACGGCAACACCGGACTTGTTAACCACGAAGGCCGAGTCGAGGGTCCGGTTCAAGAGAACGTAGGAGTACTCGACGTAGCCAATGGAGTTGTTCGTGTTCTCAAGGTTGGTAGCAACACCCTGGTTACCCGATCCACCGACGAAACCGTTTGAACCGGTGACCAACGAGGACTTCGAAGCCGAGTTCGTGAAGATGGTTGGTGCGGCAGCGTGCAGATAGTCAGTGAAGATATAGGTGGTGCCTGAGGAGTCTGAGCGGCCGTTCACGATGATGTTCGAGGAAGGCAGCGCACAGCTCTTCTTACCCTTGACCGTTACGGTCCACTTGGGGTTCGCGGCGCAGATGGCAGCGTCATTCCACTTGGTGATTGCGCCGGTGTAGATCTTGGCCAAGATGGTCGAAGTCACGTTGAAGTGATTCGTCTTGTAGAGCTTGTTACCGGTGATGGCCGTGTTGTGGAAGGCGATGGCCACGCCACCGAGGGCAACTGGAACCTGAACGTAGTCAGCCAATGTGCCCTTAGATGCGTACGACTTGGCGTCAAGGTCAGCCTGTGTCATTGGTACGTCGGAAGCACCGAAGTTCACGAGGTTCTGCATAATGGCAGCCTGACCAGCACCCGAGCCACCAGCGCCGTAAGCGTTGACGGTGGCCTTGGAGTTACGAGCCGAGTAGACCGGGAAGGCAGCGTTGAAGAAAGGCGTGTCAAACGTCGCACCAGAGGCGCTGACGGTGGCGTTCGCACTGATCTTCGTGTCGTTTGCCAAGATCGTTTCGAGGGTGATCTTCTTAGCGGCGGCTACTGCCGGTACTGCGAACGAGGCCATGAGTCCTGCGGTGGCGACTGCCGTTGCGAGGGTGCCTCGTACTGTCATTTGCTTTTTCAACTTTCCTCCTAAAGAAAGAACTACTTAGAAGCTTCTGAGCCACCTTGGCCCTTCTGTCTTCACGTTGAAAGGTAAGGGTCGATAGTTATCTGAATGTGAACAAGGAGGTTGAGCGAGGTTAAATCTTCGGTACTTTTGGCCCCGCTAATGTGACCTCGTGATCATCCTGCTACCCCCCAGCGAAGGCAAGGAACCGGGGGGCACTAGGGCCTGGGGCCAGACATCGGGGCGCTTCGGGCGGGCGCTAGCGGGGGCGCGGGAACCCGTTATTGCGGCACTCCCCCTGACGTCGCCAGCGGCCCTAAAAGTGCGCGGGGCTACCGCCGCGCACGCCCAACTGATCAATGCGTCGTTGGTCGGGAGCCCGGTATTGGCGGCCTCAGATCGCTACTCCGGCGTCGTCTACCAGGGGCTCAATTTCACCACCTTGGCGCCAGCGCAGCAGAGTGTCGCCCAAGACTCCATTGTCATCGTGTCGGGTCTGCTGGGGCTGGCCGGGCTTGGTGATCCATTGCCTGACTATCGCGCACCTATGGATGCATCGCTCGAGGGACTCGGCAAACTCGCCGCCTACTGGAAGCCGATCATCACTCCACTCCTCCAAAAGGCCGCGAAGCGAGAGGCTGTCATTGATCTGTTAACGCAGGTCCATCGTTCGGCGGTTGAACCGGCCGGCGAAAACTGGTTCACCGTTGACTTGGTGCACTCGGATGTAACGGGTGGTCACGCCGCCAAGTTCGCCAAGGGTCAGCTCGCTCGATGGCTTCTCGACCACGACATCACGGAACTACGGCGATGGAAGTTTCAAGGCTGGACGGCGAAGGTGCGCTAGTCGCAGCAACTGTCGCGCCACCCGCAGGTGGTGCACTTGAAGTGCGCGTGTTCCGGTGACAAGCCACCACCACAGTGGGGGCACTCGTGAAAGACGCCGAAGCGATTGAGGCAGTCAACGGGTTCGGCAACAACAAGTGGATTGATGGCGTTTTCGGTCACCCTCTATGGTCTCGCATTCAACGCGTTGCCGCGTGGATTTCTAGCCCTTTTGGGTGATTATGTAAAAACCCCAGGCCAACGTGGCTGCAGCACCACTCGCCGTGAGCAGCACCCCAAACTGTCCGAGGGTGCGTATCGCAGTCGAGGCCGACGCTTTGCGTGCCGTTGAGAGTGCGGCGAGGCCGATCGAGAAGATGGCTACGAGGCCAATCCCAATCAAGAGTGACAGGCCGAGGACCTGACCCAGGACCTGCCAATCGATGAGGGGGGTAGGGGTGGGTGCAGTCATAGTGATAGTTCCTTTATTTGGTAACGACTAGGCCGCGAGTGAGGTTTCATCTGGGACCAGTTCAGACCGCCAAGGCTCATTCACGTTCGAGGCGTCGACCTTCTGCTTGCGCGAGCGAGCGAAGATGACGGCCGCAATCGCCACAACGACCAAGCCAACGGCAACTGCGCCGCCGCTGACGCCAAAGAGCGACTCACCGGCATAGGCCAGCGCCCCCACGCACCCGGCCGCCGGCAGTGTGATGAGCCACGCGAAAACGACGCGACCGGCAGTTTTCCAGTGCACCTTGCGACCACGGGTCGCAACGCCCGTGCCAATCACGGAACCAGTTGAAACGTACGTGGTCGAAAGAGGGAGGCCCAAGTGCGACGAAGTCAAGATCACGACTGCGCTCGACATTTGAGCGGCGAAGCCCGAAGTCGAATCCAAAGCCGTCAGACCGTGACCCATGGTTCGAATAATGCGCCATCCACCAATGAAGGTTCCGGCAGCCATGGCAATCGCGCAAGCCACGACAACCCACGTTGGGACTGAAGCGTCACCCGTGATCGTCCCGTTGGCTACCAGCGCCAACGTGATGACACCCATGGTCTTTTGTGCGTCATTGGTGCCGTGGGCGATTGACATCAAACCAGATGCCCCAATCTGTCCGACGCGCATACCCAAACCACGACTGTCCTCGTCGATACGACTAGTCGCTTGCCGAGAAACGACCGTCGCGATTCCAGCGACGAGAACTGCCACCAGCGGAGCGATGATGCCGGGAACAAAGACTTTGGCAATGATGCCGTGCCAGAGCACGCCAGCCGACCCAGCGGAGGCCAACATGGCTCCGACCACACCGCCCACGAGCGCGTGGCTCGAGCTAGAAGGCAGACCGAAGTACCACGTCACTATGTTCCAGGTGATGGCACCGGCGAGCCCACCAAAGACGACCGGCAGAGTCACGAGATCTTGATTCACGATGGAACTCGCAATCGTCGCGGCAACCTTTAATGAGAGGAAGGCACCCACCACATGCAGTACGGCGCTGTACGCGACGGCCGTACGAGGCTTGAGGGCACCCGTGGCAATCGTTGGCGCAACCGAGTTAGCGGTGTCGTGGAAGCCGTTTGTAAAGTCGAACGCCAGGGCGGCCC
>WLKR01000089.1 GCA_009701115.1 Actinomycetota bacterium
ACCCCTCGAAGTTCAGTCGTAACCCAAGGGAAGAACCGAGCCCCGGCTCGCGCGATGCTCCGGGCTATGGGTCTACGCGACGAAGACATGTCCCTGCCGCAAATCGGCGTGGCCTCGTCGTGGAACGAAGTGACTCCTTGCAACCTGCCACTCGATCGTTTGGCTAAGCGCGCCAAGGTGGCCGTTCGCGAAAACGGTGGCATCCCGTTTGAATTCGTCACGATTGCCGTTTCTGACGGAATCTCCATGGGCCACGAAGGGATGCACGCCTCCTTGGTTTCGCGTGAGGTCATTGCAGACTCTGTGGAAACGGTGATGCACGCGGAACGCTTCGACGCCATGGTGACGTTTGCCGGATGCGACAAGTCACTACCCGGCATGCTTATGGCGGCCGCTCGCTTGGACGTCCCCAGTGTGTTTCTCTACGGCGGTTCAATTCTGCCCGGCTACCACGGGGGAGAGGCTCTCGACATCGTCTCCGTCTTCGAGGCCGTCGGCGCGAACGCCGTTGGCAATCTGAGCGACGAAGAACTCTCGATGATTGAACTAAAGGCCTGCCCCGGCGAGGGTTCCTGTGCGGGAATGTTCACGGCCAACACCATGGCCAGCGTGGGTGAAGCGCTCGGTATGTCCATTCTTGGTTCGGCCTCGGCCCCATCGATTGACTCTCGTCGTGATGACTACGCGTACGCCTCCGGCGTCGCGGTGCTGAATCTTTTGGATCGTGGTATCACGGCCCGACAGATCATGACCAAGAAGGCTTTCGAAAATGCCATCTCGGTAGTCATGGCCTTGGGCGGCTCGACCAACGCCGTCCTGCACATCTTGGCTATTGCTCATGAAGCCCGGGTCGAACTCGAGCTGGGTGACTTCAACCGCATCGCCCGCCGTGTCCCACACCTGGCTGACACCAAGCCTCACGGTAAGTACCACATGACCGACCTCGACAAGATTGGCGGCGTACCTGTAGTGCTCGCACATCTGCTCGAAGCCGGACTCCTGCATGGCGACGTAATGACGGTGTCTGGTCGCACGATGGAAGAGAACTTGAAGGAGTACAACGCCCCGAAGCCCGACGGCCTCGTGGTGCACCCTCTTTCGAACCCCATTCACGACCGCGGTGGTATCGCCGTTCTCACTGGCTCGCTTGCTCCGAAGGGTTCCGTCGTCAAGGTGGCCGGCATCGACAACCTGACCTTCGACGGCACGGCCCGCGTCTTTGACGGTGAAGACGCGGCAATGACCGCAATCTTGGCCGACGAGATTCAGCCCAATACGGTCGTGGTGATTCGCTACGAAGGCCCCAAGGCCGGACCGGGAATGCGTGAAATGCTGGCGGTGACCGGTGCCATGAAGGGTGCTGGACGCGGCGGTGACTGTGCTCTCGTGACTGACGGTCGCTTCTCTGGCGGAACACACGGATTCTGTGTGGGTCACGTGGCACCCGAAGCCCTCGACGGCGGACCCATTGGATTGGTTCGTGACGGGGACCGGATCGTTATCGACGTCAACAAGGACTCCATTGATTTGATTGTGGATGCCGCCGAACTGGCCCGCCGGGCTACCGAGGTTGCCCCCTTCGTACCCCGCTACACCACTGGAGTACTTGAGAAGTTCGCTCGATTGGTGCAGGGTGCCGAGAAGGGCGCGGTGACCTCGGCCTAGCACTTGAAATGTTTCACCGACTGTGACAAACTGCATCCATGACAAACCGTGGACGAGTACTTGTAGTAGTAGGTGTTGGCCAACGGTAGCGTCACGTCGTACGCTTCCCGAGGCCTCCCAGAAAGGGAGGCCTTTTTTCTTTTCTAAACAAGGAGTTGTTGTGCAGCTAACAGGAGCCCAGGCGCTTATCAAGAGCCTTGAGCAGATGGGTGTCGACACCATCTTCGGCCTGCCCGGCGGAGCAATTCTTCCGGTCTACGACCCGCTCATCGATTCATCAATTCGCCACATCCTCGTGCGCCACGAACAGGGTGCTGGCCACATGGCCGAGGGCTACGCGATGGCTACCGGACGACCCGGAGTCGCCATGGTGACCAGTGGTCCCGGCGCGACGAACATCGTGACCCCCATCGCTAACGCTCACATGGACTCGACGCCGCTCGTGGTCATTACCGGTCAGGTCCCGACGGCCAATATCGGTACCGACGCCTTCCAGGAGTGTGACATCACGGGCATCACCATGGGGATCACCAAGCACAACTTCCTCGTCACAACGGCCCACGAAATCCCTCGAGCCGTAGCTGCCGCTTTTCACATTGCCACCACTGGCCGACCTGGACCAGTACTCATTGACGTTCCCAAGGACGTGACGCAAGGAATGATGGAGTGGTGGTGGCCTGAGACGATTGAAGATCTCGACTTGCCCGGGTACCACCCCGAAAGTGAAGTTGACGTTGCGCTGATCGAAGCTGCGGCAGCGTTGATTGCGGCCGCTGAGCGCCCTCTGCTCTACGTTGGTGGTGGCGTCTTGAAGTCACGAGCCAGCGCTGAGCTCTTGGCTTTCGCCGAGCGGACGAACATTCCTGTCGTGACGACGCTGATGGCCCGTGGCGCATTTCCTGATTCCCATCGTCTCCACCTCGGTATGCCCGGTATGCACGGCATGTACGCCGCCGTTACCGCCATGCAGCAGAGCGATCTGCTGATTACCCTGGGCGCCCGTTTCGACGACCGCGTGACGGGACGCCTCGACGGATTCGCACCACACGCCAAAATCATCCACGCTGACATTGACGCGGCTGAGTTCAACAAGATTCGCCAGGCCGACGTAGCCATTCGTGGTCAGATCAAGGACACGTTGATTGCCCTCGATGCGGCGACCAAGCATGTTGGTGACATTGCGCCGTGGTGGCAGACCATCGATGCGTGGCGTGACGAATTTCCGTTGGCCTACGACCCTCAAGACCCCGCGGCGCTGTTGCGCCCCCAGGCCATCATTGAGGCCATCGCGGCCCGCGCAAAGCCCGGCACGATTGTGACCAGTGGCGTGGGTCAGCATCAGATGTGGGCGGCCCAGCACTGGCAGTACGAAATTCCGGGCACGTGGATTAACTCCGGTGGAGCTGGAACCATGGGCTTCGGTGTTCCCGCCGCCATTGGCGCCAAGGTCGGACACCCCGACCGCACTGTGTGGTGCATCGACGGTGACGGTTGCTTCCAGATGACGGCTCAAGAGCTTGTGACCGCTCGCGCTGAAGGCATCCCCATCAAGGTGGCAATTTTGAATAACGCCTACCTGGGAATGGTTCGCCAGTGGCAGGAAATGTTCTACGAAGAGCGCTACAGCGAGGTCTACTTGTCGCCCGACCTGCCCGACTACGTCAAGTGGGCCGAGTCGATGGGCTGCGTCGGTTTGCGCGCACGCACCATGGAAGAGGCCATTGCCGCGATTGAGCTGGCCAACACCATCAATGACGTGCCAGTCGTTATCGACTTCCGCACCGACGCCAGCGAAAAAGTCTTCCCCATGGTTCCCTCGGGCGCCACGAATGACGACATCCTTGTCCACCCATCCCAGCGAGGAGCGTAACCATGGCCGTGCCTGAGCCCTTTACCGGAGTCACTTCTTCCAGTCCAGTCCGTCACCACATCTTGAGTGTGTTGGTGGAGAACAAGGCCGGAGTCTTGGCTCGCATCGCCGGCCTCTTCGCTCGGCGTGGATTCAACATCTACTCCCTCGCAGTGGCCCCGACCGACGACTCGCAGCGGTTCTCGAGAATCACCATTGTCGTGGACGCCGAATCGGCACCCTTGGAGCAGATCCGCGGCCAGTTGGACAAGCTCATCAACGTGGTCGAAATTAAGGACCTCGCCCCCCGAGAGGCGCTGGAGCGAGAGCTCCTTCTCGCCACGGTGGAAGTGGACGACGAGACTCGCCAGGCCGTTTTAGATGCCGTAGCGCAGGCCAATGCGGCCATTGTGGACGTCAACGACACCTCGGTGACGCTCATGCTGGCTGGGACGCCTACGGCCTGTGACGACCTCGAGCGCCGTCTCGAGGCCTTCGCGCAAATCGAGCTGCACCGCACCGGGCGAGTAGCCCTGCCACGCCTGTCCTCAGAACCGACTAGAAACTAACCACCCCTAAAAGGAGAAATATGACCACCCTGTATTACGAAAAGGACGCCAAGCCCGAAATTTTGAAGAATCGCAAGATCGCGATTCTCGGATACGGCTCACAGGGTCACGCTCACGCGTTGAACCTCCACGACTCGGGTTTCGACGTCATCGTCGGACTCCGACCCGACTCGTCATCCATCGACAAGGCCATCAAGGCCGGTCTGACCGTCACCAGCATTGAAGAAGCGGCCAAGCAGGCTGAGGTCATCATGATGCTGTTGCCCGACACGGCACAGAAGGCCGCCTACGAGGCCGAAGTTGCGCCTCACATGACGGCTGGCAAGGTCTTGATGTTTGCCCACGGCTTCAACATTCGCTACGGCTTGATTAACCCACCGGCTGACGTCGATGTCGTGATGTGCGCCCCCAAGGGTCCCGGCCACCTCGTGCGCCGTACCTTCAAGGAAGGCGGCGGTGTGCCAGCGTTGATTGCCGTGCACCAAGACGCCACTGGCCACGCCAAGGAAATCGCTCTGGCCTACGCCCACGGCGTCGGTGGCACCCGCGTTGGTGTCTTGGAGACAACCTTCACTGAAGAGACCGAAACGGACCTCTTCGGTGAGCAGGCCGTCCTCTGTGGTGGCGTGACCGCTCTGGTGCGCGCCGGCTACGAGACCCTCGTTGAGGCTGGCTACCAGCCCGAGAGTGCCTACTTCGAATGCCTCCACGAGCTCAAGCTCATTGTTGACCTCATGTACGAAGAGGGCATCACCGGTATGCGTTACTCGATCTCGGACACCGCTGAGTACGGTGACCTGACTCGTGGTTCACGCATCATTACGGATGCCGTCAAGCACGAGATGAAGGAAGTTCTCGCCGAAATCCAGGACGGTCGCTTCGCGGCCGAGTGGATCAAGGAGAACGAAATCGGCCGTCCTCGCTACCGCGAACTGAAGGAAGCTGGCAAGCGCCACCCCATCGAGGAAGTCGGAGCCAAGCTCCGCGCCATGATGCCCTTCATTAGTGCCGGTAAGCAGAAGGTCGAAGACATCTCTGGCGGTGACTGAGTTACGGCTTTGATTAAATACCCCCGGTGCTGAGCACCGGGGGTATTTTCTTTTTCTGTTTACCGATGACGCCGCTCCTCGATTCCGACCCCTAAGTTGCCAACATTGAAACAAGGGTTGCCAAGGCAACGAGTCGTCGTTAGGGGTGTGAGTGCGAAGAGCAAATGACGCACGCCAACTCGCGCTCGTCGCCATGGTGCTTTCCATTGCACTGATGGTGCTGCCATCTATGAGTGCGACGGCGGTCACTGGAGTGACAACGACGACCCAACCCGCCGGGAGCCCATTCTCAGGCGCGCTGCTGAACTACCTCCGTTCCCGCCAGGACACGGTTAGCGTGGCGATTCACAATAATGTGACCCAGCAAACGTGGTCGCTCAATTCGTCACATCGCTATCACGCATCGAGCGTGGCCAAGGTCAACGTGATGGCGGCCTTTCTCTACAAACTGCAGGTCGCCAAGCAGCCCATGAGTGCTGTCGACAAAG
>WLKR01000009.1 GCA_009701115.1 Actinomycetota bacterium
ACGATCAAGTCGACTCTTCACCGAATCCTTGGCAATCATCTGATTAACCGTGAAATGCTTGCCGGTATCACGCAGGAAATCAGTGAGTGAGATGGTGGTTAGCCAATCAGCGTTGTTGAGCAGCAGGGCCTGGCTCGAACCAGCGGTCGAGGAAAAATCAAGGAACTTCTCTAACTGCCGGCGAATACCGCCCACGTTCTCTTGCAGTTCTTCCATTGAGAGCAACTGGCGCTCCGTGGCCTTGTGACTGGGGTCGCCAATAAGACCCGTTCCCCCACCGGCCAGGGCGATAGGTCGATTCCCCGCGAGCTGGAGGCGACGCATGCTCGTTAGTTGGAGCAGGTTGCCGAGGTGGAGAGATTTGGCGGTGGGGTCAAATCCGGCGTAGAGCGTTACTGCTCCAGCGTCCAACTGGCCAAAGATGGCCTCATCTGTGAACTGGTGAAGAATGTTGCGAAATTCCCAGTCTTCCCGAATGCCCATGGTCAAAGTGTAGAAGACGCCTGTTGTGAATTAGAGCGGAGGCGTGGTCGTCGGCAAGAGATCTTGAACCCAGTGGATGATCGTGGGCCACCAGCCGGCAATTTCGCTCACCCCAAGGGCAATCAGAAAAATTCCACCCACCATTCCGATGAGCTGTCCCTTCCGACGTACTGCACCAGAAACTCCCGTGGCCCATTCGCTTGCAATGGCGGCCACTACGAATGGTGCGCCCAAACCCAGGCAATAGATGAAGGCCAGTCCAGTTCCTCGCCACGCGGTCGAAGTGCTCGATGTCGCCGCCAGACCCATGATTGCGCCCAACGTGGGGCCAATGCAGGGAGTCCAACCAAGGGCGAAGAGTAGTCCTAGAACAAAAGCTCCAACCAGGGTGGCTCGCGGGAGAAAGTGACTTCGGCGCTCTCGCTGCAGGAACCCGAGTGGAAGCCAACCCGCAAAGAAGATGCCGAGCAGGACGGTGACACTTCCGAAAATGATCTCGAGGCCGCGATGGTGTGCGCGCAAGAGCTGACCCAGCCCGCCGAAGAGATAGCCGAAAGTGAGAAAGACCACCGTAAAACCCAAAACAAAACTGAGCGAGCCCAGTACTGCACGGCCACGCGACGCCTTGGCGCTTCCCTGGCCCATCACTCCCCCGAGGAAACCGAGGTAACCCGGGAGTAGCGGCAGAACGCAAGGTGAGAGAAAGGAAACTAGTCCTGCCGCAAATGCCACTGGCGCCGCCGCAAAGAAGCTGTCGGCCAACGCAATCATGAAGGTGTCACAAACTCATTGGCCACTCGGGAGAGGGAACGTTCCAGCCAGGCGTGAAACTCGACGTTAGAAACGGGGGCGCTTGGAACGGCCTCGATCACCGTGACTCCGCCGCGAGCGCGGGCCGCAGCAAGCGCGTCGCGCAACTCGACAACGGTCTCAACCACTACTGCAGCCAGCCCGAACCCAGCGGCCACCTTCGAAGGCTGTGGCGTTCGAGGCGTGGTGAAGAGTCGTTCAAACTCCTGGGGATCCAGGATGTTCTTTTGTGGCAGGAAGTCGAAGATATGACCACCGTTATTGGCGACAACAACCAGGGCAATCGAGGA
The DNA here is from genome assembly GCA_009701115.1 of Actinomycetota bacterium. Next base: position 1,584 of record WLKR01000009.1, read on the forward strand.
TGGTGGCGGATCAACCAATGCTGAAGCGTCGTGAAGAAAGGTGAGGTCGCCAATCAGTCCGATGGCACCACCGCCGACACCGATTCCAAACAGCGTCGACGTCACACCGTCGATACCGTTCACTCCACGATTTGAAAAGACCCGTGATGTGCGCGCTGGGGCGAACCACTCCACTTCGCGAACAGGCATCGATGACCCGAGCAGCAGCGGAGTCTTGGTCTCATTGCTCGCACGAACCACCTCTCGCGCGATGAGCGCTTCGGTGAGTTTGCTCGATTCAAGGTCTAAGCCAGCGAAGTTCTCGTGGGCGCGTGATTCGACCCTCTTCCACAGTTCGCAGTACGCCGCATCGGCAACGCCCGACGCCTCGACGCCAAGGCCGCTGCCCGTCAAAATCTGCGAGACCACCCGATCAGGGTCTGACACGGGTCGACCGGTATCGAGGCCAATCACCGCAACGCCCCACTCCTTGATCTTCGAGTTCACCACCTTGGACGCCACGAGTCCGCCGAGTCGTATAACTACGTCCGGCTTCACCTGATTGGCAAACTCTTCATTGCGCAGGAAGCCATCGACGTAGGCAGTTGCGTGAGGAGTGGTGACGTCACCTACGACCACCCAATTCATCTGGCGCGCCGCCTCAACGTCATTGGCCGTTACCCCGTTACCAAAGACGGCCAAGACGCGCTGGCCGGCCACATTGGGAGTCACCAAAGCCAGCGACCCGGCACGGGGAACCTGTGCCACCTGAGTAGAAATGGTCGGGAGTGGCTGCGCCTCGCCCACGAGTGGCTCAATAAATGCGCCATTGAGGTGCACGGGACCACTCGTGCCGTTTACCCCTCGCGCGGCATTCCAAAGTTCAGTGGCTACGTCTCGCCAAGTATTGCCTTCCGAGAACTGTGCGACCCCAGGATCGAGGGCTAGACGCACCATGGGCCCAAAGAGATTGTGCTGCGGAATGGTCTGAGGAGCACCGACACCGTGGAGCTCGGGCGGTCGGTCGGCCGTAACGACGATAAGGGGGACGTATGCCTGGTCGGCCTCGGCCACAGCAGCGTGAAGTTCAGCGGCGGCTGTGCCGCTCGTAACCACGATGACCACCGGCAGCTGACTCTCGAGGGCACGGCCGATGGCGTAGAAGCCGGCTCCACGCTCGTCCAGCCGAATAGAAACTTGTAGTTCGCTCCGTCGCGCTAGGGCGAGCGTCATGGGTGTGGAACGCGAGCCAGGGCAAATAACTACATCGCGTAGACCGCAGGCAATCCACTGGTCAACCAGCGTGGCGACGTAAGTCGCCTGTGTATCGCTGGGGCTCACTACGCTCATGGACAATGCCTTCCTTACCGTTCGATTCCCGGGGCTCCGGCGAAACGTTGCTCTGGCTACACGGCTTCACGCAGACCAGACGTTCCGCTCGGAACTACCTCTCCATTGTTGCAGGAAGCCACACAGTTGTGACCCCTGACCTGCCAGGTCACGGAGAATCAAGTGGGATTTCCGGTGACCTTGACACCACGGCGCGCATGGTTCGAGCAATCTGCCCCCCAGAGCCACTATTCCTCGGGGGTTACTCCATGGGTGGAAGAGTTGCACTCCACGTAGCACTCCAAAATCCCGAGGGCATCCGAGCGCTCGTGTTGCTCTCCGCCACTCGAGGTATTCCGACGCCCAATGATCGACAAAATCGCATTACCGACGACGAGCAGCGCGCTCAGCGAATCGAAGAGGTGGGAGTTGAAACATTTCTCGATGAATGGCTAGCCGGACCACTTTTCGCCTCACTCCCCCACGACCCCGAAGAGCGCCAGTCTCGGAGCACCGACGGTCCCGGGCTGGCGGCATCCTTGCGGAGTTGCGGGACTGGCACCCAGCGGTTCCTCGGAGACGAACTCGCCACGCTCACCATGCCGGTCCTCTTGATTGCGGGAGCTAACGACGAAAAGTTTGCCGGCGAGGCCCTCGAAATGGGCTTGCGTCTGCCCGATGCCCACGTGGCCTTGATTCCCGATGCGGGACACGCCGCACACTTGGAGCAGCCCGAAGCGGTAGGCCGAATCGTTCTGGACTTCCTCGCGAACTACTGAACGAGCAGTACTACCGCGATGCCGGCGCCGATCGTGAGTTGAATGTGTGACGTGATCTGCAGGAGCGGCAGTAACGCGCGTCCCTGGAAATTGGTGAAGACCAGTCGGTGAAGCGGCACCAGGTACAACAGTCCGAAGAGAAAACCAAGCTTCAGGGCGCCCCCGGCACCTACGGCGACCCCGAGGGCGCAGGCCACGTAGAGCCACGAACCACGTTGTCGACCTAACCGCGCGGCCAACGTCTTTTTGCCGACCTCAATGTCCCCAGCGACGTCGCGCAGGTTGTTCGACTCCAACATCGCACAGGCCATTGAGCCGCACATGAGTGCCAACCACCAAGCCCGCGCGGGGACGTGCTGATTTTGCAGATAGGCCGTGCCAATGGTGGCCACGAATCCGAAATAGATCATGACGAAAAGTTCGCCGAAGCCGAAGTAGCCGTAGGGCTTTGGACCACCGGTGTAGAACCATCCGGCTAGAACGGCGCTGAAGCCAATGGGGATCAGCCAGAGTGTGGTTGAAAAGGCCAACATGACTCCGACAATGGCAGCGAGGAAGAACCAGGCGAACGCCATGGTGCGCACCAAGTTCTTGTTAACGAGACCCGAAGCAGTCAGGCGAAAGGGGCCGACCCGATTCTCGTCAGTTCCCTTAATGCCATCGGAGAAGTCATTGGCGTAGTTCGTACCAATCTGCAATGCCAGGGCTACTACCGCCGCCCCAATGGTGCGGGTGAAATTCATCGAAGTCGGCCGCACCGACAGCGCTCCGACTACGACCGGGACAATTGCCGCTGGGAGGGTTCGAGCTCTCGCTGAGAGGACCCAACGACGTACTGGCCCGGGCGTCTGCCTCACGGACGTTTGGGGAAACGGGAGAAGTCGGGACGTCGGTGCTCCACGAAGGCGTTGCGACCCTCTTGTCCTTCTTCGGACATGTAGAAGAGCATCGTGGCGTCACCGGCGAGCTGCTGGATACCAGCCAAGCCATCGTCGGCGGCGTTAAAGCCGGCCTTCAGCATGCGTAGCGCAATAGGTGAGAGTTCTAACATCTGGCGACACCAAGCCACCGTCTCGCGCTCGAGGTCAGCGAGTGGCACCACGGCGTTAACCAGTCCCCAGTCCAGTGCGGTGGCTGCGTCGTACTGACGGCAGAGGAACCACACTTCTTTGGCGCGCTTGAGCCCAATGGTTCTGGCGAGAAGTGATGAGCCGTAGCCACCGTCAAAAGAGCCGACCATTGGACCGGTCTGACCGAAGCGAGCGTTATCAGCGGCAATCGACAGGTCGCACACCAAGTGCAAGATGTGCCCACCACCAATGGCGTAGCCCGCGATGCTGGCGACGACTGGCTTGGGTAGACGGCGAATCTGAATCTGAAGGTCCAAAACATTGAGTCGACCCACACCGTGGCGCGCCACCTCGTCATCACCGATGTATCCGTCGTTGCCACGAATCTTTTGGTCGCCACCGGAGCAGAACGCGTCCGGACCGGCACCCGTCAAGATGATGGCTCCTACCGAGATGTCGTCACGGGCCCGCTCGAATGCGTCGGACAGTTCAAAGAGTGTCTGAGGGCGAAAAGCGTTACGGCGCTCCGGGCGATTGATAGTGATCTTCGCGATGCCTTCAGCGACGTCGTAGTAGATGTCTTCGTACTCCCCAATACGGTCCCACGCAGGGAGGGGGACGATACGAAATGCTTCGACGGGGTCGACGGGCGAACCTTTGATGACTGTTTCTTCCATGGGAACCACGCTACCGGCGCATCACACCGGTGCGACAAGTACGCCGTCGTGTTCACCGACTCCCGGTCGATTCTCGTGCGCATCAAGACGGGCCTGCAGTTCTTCGCGCACACCCTTGAGCGAAGGATCCCCGAAGCGGTTAATCCGCTGGAGGGGATCGTCGGTGAGACTGTAAAGCTCGCCTTCGGTTCCGTCGTGGGCGTAACCGGCCGCATAGCGGGTGTAGAGCCACTCCTCGGTGAGAACTGAGCGCACGTGAATATCAACCCCGAACAGTGCCGAGTCCCATTCAGTAATCGTCGCGTCCAGACTCCGTGCATGGGCATCGTCGTTCGAAATCGGCAGAGCCGGCTCTTCGGCCCACTCCGGCTGGGCCACACCGGCGACCGAAAGGAACGTTGAGGCCAGCGAAACCAGGCTCACTGGCGTGTCAACAACAGCCGGGCTGACACCGCTGGATTTGGCGGGTCGCCAAATCAGCGGCAGTCGCATGAGGGCGTCAACGTGATACGGGCCCTTGAACAAGAGTCCGAAGTCACCCTGGAATTCACCGTGGTCAGTCGTGAAGATGATGTCCACGTCGTCACCCCAGCCGCGCGCGTCGATGGCACTCAAGACGCGCCCAATGGCCTCATCGATAAGTTCCACTTCAACGGCGTTCAGAGCGTTGACTTCCCGAATCTGATCCTCTGTCAACGTGGCGGGAACCCACTTCGCCGGGGCTTCGTAGTTGGAGACGAGCGTGCCGTCGTACCACATGCGCCAGTGGCGGGCCTTGTCGTCCAAGATTGCTTCACGCTTGGTCCGATCCGGTTCGTAGCCCGCAGGCAGATCCACGTCACGCCAATTCACGCGATTGATTTCCGACTGTGGTGGATCCCAGGGGTGGTGAGGGTCAGGAAAACTCATCCAGCAGAACCAGTCGTTGTCCGCCTCCAGAGAGTTCAGCCACGCAATTGTCCGATCGGCCACCCAGTCGGTGTGGTACCACTCCTTGGGAATCGCGTTGTGTTTCACCTGCGGGGCATCAGTGTCGCCACCACCGGCGGCGTTCACATTGAGTTCACCATCGAGGACTTGATAGAACGCACCGAGCATCTCGGGGTGGTTCTCAGCCAGCCAGCGGGCGTAGTGCAACATGCCGGCAGCTCCGTGGGTCGCCATTTCGAGGTGATCGAATCCACGGTGCACCCCGCGACGACCGTCGTACCAGGGCTGCTCAACGGTCGGCACTCCGAGCGACGAGAGGGAGTTCTCGGTGAACTTACCGAACACGTCCAAGAACGGTTCGAAGTGGGCCTTGCCAATAATCGAAGTCTTATAACCCTCGTCGTGGAGCGCCGCCGCCACACTCGGTGCATCGACACGCAGTGGTACACCATTCATCCAAGCACCGTGCTTGGAGGGGAACTGGCCGGTCAGCATCGATGATCGTGAGGGCATGCAGACGACCGAGGCGGGCTGGGCGCGGGTGTAGCGGATGCCTTCGCGGGCGAGTTGATCGACGACGGGCGTCCGGGAGTAGATACCGCCGTTCACACCAATGGTGTCAAAGCGCTGTTGGTCGGTAGTGATGAAAAGAATCTTGCGACCCATGGTTACTTTCCTTCTCGTTCTTCGGCGATGCGCTGAATTTCATCGAGGGCGGCGTAGGTTCCGCCGCCAATCACGAGCGCCAAGACATCTGGTTCGGCAGTCGTGGAGTAGACGCAGAGTGAGTCCTGCGGCCCAATTTCAATAACGTCAATCGTTCCCAAGTGGGAGCGGTAGAGCGGCGAGACGATGCTGTAGGCAAATCGTCGCGCAATGTCGTCGCTCACGATGATGTTCTCCGGCATGGAAAGACCATTAGCGAGATGAATGGTGCGCAGCTTGCCCTCCATGTCGCACGAAGTGATCCCAGGGAACCATTCGGGGATGGAGGCGGGCTCGCGAACGATGCCCCACACGGTGTCGGGTGAGGCCTTAATTCTGCGTTCGTATCTAATCGTCGCCACGTTGCTCCTCAGAATTCACTTTGTGGTTGCGTTCACTCGTAGTGTAAAAGTATGGCGAATTTAGTGGCACTCGAAATGCCAATTGGTGAATCTCTCGTAGATTTCATCAAAACGTGCGCCGACAGCCACGAAGCCTTCACCATTCTCGACCCGAGTCTCAGCGGACCACGACGATCAGAACTCCTCGACATCCTGCGACCAACCCATCTGATTGACGCCACTGGACGGCGTCAGACCCTCGACGGAGACCCCGTTGAAGACGGTGATGGTGCGGTCATACTGACCTCCGGGTCGGCCGGTCGACCCAAGGCCGCAGTGTTGACCTGGGATGCACTGCAGGCGAGCGCCGCGCTGACTACCCAGGCCCTCGCCCGAGATGGGGAACAACGTTGGCTCGCCGTTATTCCCCCAACACACATCGGGGGCCTCGCCGTTCTTTTGCGATCAGTGTTAGCCAATGCCTCACTTCTCTTTGATACCAGTATCGAGTCGGGCCCCGCGCTCGGCGCCACGCACGTCTCGGTGGTGCGCACCCAACTCGTTCGCAACGTCACGTCGAACTACCAGTGCGTCCTGCTCGGCGGAGGCCCACCCCCGCCAACAATCCCCCGCAACGTCACTATCACGTGGGGTATGACCGAAACTGGGTCGGGTGTTCTCTACGACCGCCAACCTCTAAACGGGGTCGAGCTCACCGTCGTCGACGGTGAGCTCCTCATAAAGAGCCCGACGCTCTTTCGGGCCTATCGAGACCGGCCCCGGCCCGAAGCATCAGCCCACGGTAGTGATGGCTGGTTCCCCACCGGTGACGGGGCCACGTTGATTGATGGACATCTTCAGATTCAGGGCCGACTGGCCTACGTGATCAATAGTGGTGGCGAAAAGATTTGGCCCGAGGATCTCGAGGAACTCTTTCGGGATATCGAGGGCCTCACCGACCTGGCCGTAGTTGGCCGCGACGATGCCGAATGGGGCCAACGAGTCACGGTCGTCGCGGTAAGTGATCGAGAAGAGGGCAATCTGCTGGCCGACTGTCGAGCGCTCGCTCGTGAACGGTTCGGCCCTTGGGCGCAACCTAAGACCATCGAACTCGTGGCGGCAATCCCGCGCACCAGTAACGGCAAGATTGCTCGAGGGTTGCTCTAACCAACGCCGCCAGTGGGCTGGTTGATAGTTCCACCATCCACGACGACCGTCTGGCCGGTCATCCAGGACGAAGCGTCTGAAACCAACGTGAGACAGATGGTGGCGATGTCGTCGGGCTCACCGAGACGTCGAAGTGGAATATGCGCACTGATTTCCGCTTCACCGTTCTCCCAGAGACCGCGCGCTAGTTCGGTCCGCACCAATCCCGGGGCAACGGCATTGACGCGAATCGATGGAGCCAATTCGTAGGCCAGCTGCTTGGTGATGTGAATCACGGCCGCCTTCGTAACGTTGTACCAACCAATACCGGGCTCTGGGCCAAGTCCCCCAATGCTGGCGACGTTCAAAATCACCCCACCGTGCTCTTTCATCCACGCGTTATAGGCCGCGCGACAGTGGTAAATAATGCTGGCTTGATTAATTTCGAAGGTCTTTTGGAGGCGCGTGTCGTCGATCTCTAACAGTGGGCCGTAGTAGGGGTTCGTGGCCGCGTTATTGATCAAAATATCGACGCGCCCAAATCGCTCCATGGTGGCGTCGATGACGTGCTGGGCGTCCTCGCTGCGCCCAACGTGACCAGTGGCCGTAGCCACTCGGTCCAGATCGGAGGTAAATGATGCGAGCGCTTCGGCCAGATTCTCGGCCTTACGAGAGGTGAGCATTACTGATCCGCCAGCTTCGTGGATCCGGTGAGCAATGGCGAGGCCTATCCCCCGGCTGGCTCCCGTGATGATTGCAACTTGCCCGTTAAGAGAAATGTTCATGCCGTGACTTTACGAGTCTTTTCGGGCCAATCGGGACTAGCCGAAACTTTTGTCACAGCCACTTTGGACAATAGGAGTCCACCCATCGCGGGATGAACGTTCGAAAGGCACCTGATGCGCAGCATTGACAAGATTTCTCTCATTGACCACGAAAACGAGACCATGGGCCCTCGGGCTCAACCCCACATGTATCCAGTACTCAATCAACTCCTCACCGCTCTCGTGCCCGGAGGGCTGGGACACGTGGCTGTCGGAACGAGTTGCGGGGGTTCACCCATCATGTTTGCCGCCAATGGCTTCCCCGGAGCTCGGCAAGTCTTCGAGCACGGTACGGACGGGGCCGAGCGCGCCCTTATTGGCTATCTCGACAACCACTTTCACGATGCTCATATCGGTGAACTCGTAATTGCCTCAGGCGACGGCGCCTTCGTGAAAGTCGCCGCAAAATACAAGGCTCGCGGAACAAAGATCACAGTGATCGCCAATCGCGGAACGTTGTCGCACTACTTGCGTCAAGTCGCTGACGAAGTGATCTACCTACCCACCGACTGGCAGTTGACGTACGCGGCGTAGTCCTCGAATAACAAAAGGCCCCGCCATCCGGCGGGGCCTTTTGTTTAGATACCGACGTTATCGCTTGAGGAGCTTCCAGGTAGCGGGAAGAGCAAGTCCAGCGATTACGGCCTTGATGAGGTCGCTAATCAAAAATGGAGTGAGGCCCCAGGAGATAGCCGTATCCATTGATACGTGCGAGTTATGACAGAGCCACGTGACACCAAGGGTGTAAATGATTACCGACGAGAGCAGCATCGAGGCCACTGATGAAAACACCTTGCGGTCAGCGTTGTCTCGTTCAGCCATCCAGCCACCGACAGCTCCAGCGACGATGAAGCCAAGGAGGTAGCCAAACGTCGCTCCGTGAACCACGTGCCACCCACCCGAGTGCTCCGTAAACCACGGCACACCGGCGAGACCGACGAGGAGGTAGACCGACATCGAAAGTGCGGCACGCACGCGACCAAAAGTGGCGCCCACGAGGAGTACGCCCAGCGTCTGACCGGTCACTGGGACTGGTGTGAAGCTCAGTTGAATAGAGATCTGAGCCAAGAGACCGACAAAGAGGGCTCCTCCGAGAATCATCTGAACGTCGTGCAGACGGGAGCGTGAGATTAAGTCACCCAGGACTCGAGGTTGGGGCAAAGCTACGACTGCAGTATTCATGAGGTCTCCTTTGAAGTGACTAAAGACTAGGAGTTTCACTCATTCGATTGAGACATTTGCGAGCAATGTGGTTCGCGGTCTATACGCTTCATGCGTGACGCTCAACCGCCTAAAGGATGCCCACAGCGCCTATCTGCGTCAACATGCGGATAATCCGGTGGACTGGTGGGAGTGGAGCCCTGAGGCCTTCGAGGAAGCCCGTCGGCGCGATGTTCCCATCTTCTTGAGCGTGGGCTACGCCGCCTGCCACTGGTGCCACGTCATGGCGCACGAGTCCTTCGAGAATGACGAGATCGCCGCCTACTTAAATCAAAACTTTGTAGCCATCAAGGTCGACCGCGAGGAGCGGCCCGATGTCGATTCGATCTACATGTCGGCCACCCAGGCCGTCAGCGGCCACGGCGGCTGGCCCATGTCGGTATTTCTACAACCCGACGGGCGGGCCTTTATGGCCGGCACCTACTACCCACCAGTGGACCGACAGGGCCACCCGGGCTTCCTGCGACTCATGCAAGCAATGCACGACGGGTGGGAAAACCAGCGTCCCCTGATTGATCGCCAGACTGACGAGATTTCGCGTGCCGTCGAGCAAGAACTCTCCGTTCTTGATCGCCTCCAGCCAGCAACGTCGTCGGCCCTACAAGACGGTGTTGATGTCTTGGAATCGAACCTGGTTGCCGCATGTGACGAGTTCGGTGGATTCTCACGGGCACCTAAGTTCCCGCGCCCGAGTTACGTCACGTCACTGCTGAGTCGCCTGCATCACGCCGCCGTGAAAGCGGTAGTGACGCTGACTCTCGATGCCATGTCGCGCCGCGGCCTCTACGACCATCTACGTGGCGGATTCGCCCGTTACAGCGTGGATGCCAAGTGGCACGTCCCCCACTTCGAAAAGATGCTCTCAGACCAGGCACTCTTGGCACTGGTCTATCTCCGTGCGGACCGAGCCATGGGCGGAGGAACTCCGTGGCGCGCCGTGGCCCTCGACACGTTGGAGTTCGTTCGTACCGATCTGCGCCTACCTTTGGGCTTTGCTTCGTCTCTCGATGCCGATAGCAACGGCGAAGAAGGGGCGCACACCACGTGGACTCCCGACGAGGTTAAAGCAGCGCTCGAGGCGGCCGGACTCCACGAACTTATTGATGACACCTTGTATCGCTACGAGCTGCACGGTGACGCCACCTTCGAAGGTCGCTATATCCCTCAGCTCGCCCCCGGTGTTCCCTTCGCCACACCCGCCGAGTTCGTCCCCGTCCGCGCCGCCCTCTGTGCAGTCCGTGCGCTTCGACCACAGCCCGGGCGCGATGACAAGGTGATTTTGGAATGGAACGCGATGACAGCCGTGGCACTGTTCGAAACCTTCGAGCCAGCCTTGGTGGAAGACGCAATCCAGCTTCTCGATGACCTCACCGCGTCGCACAATGTCGAGGGAGTCTGGTATCGCACCGACGGGCGAACCTCGCACGCCACGGCAGCCGACCTCGCGTGGTTTGCTATAGCGCTCACAAGTGCCTTCGAGGCCACGGGCGACGACATCTACCTCGACCGCAGCGTTGCCGTAGCCGAGTATCTGTTGGAAAACCACTGGGAAGGTGGCCTACCCACGTCAGAGACTCCGCACAGCGGAACAGGCATTCTCTCTTCAAGTAAGTCTCAAAGCGACCTGCCGTGGAGGGCCCGTGATGTGTTTGACGGGGCGACACCTTCGGGATACGCCACCGCCACCATGGCCTTTGCTCGACTAGCAAAACTCACGGGAGAGGTGCGCTATCTCCTGAGCGCTGAGCGGCTCATCGAACTGGCGCGACCACTCATTACCGAACACCCCACCGCAGTTCCAGACCTACTCGAGGCCGCTCTCTTTCACGAACAAGGCCTGGAAGTGGTTATCCCCGGGGCCTCCGGTCCGCTGCTCGACGAGGCTCGACGAGCGTTCATTCCTCACGGCGTCCTCGTGCACGGCAGCGGCGGCTCTCCGCTCCTCCAGGGTCGAACCGTGGGATCGGCTTACGTCTGTCGCAATAATTCTTGCCAAACCCCAGTGGATTCACCGGTGGCACTCCGGCGCCAGTTAGCGTCGGTGCCACAGGAGGAAGCATCGTGAAGTTTCATCGCAACTTTGAACGCCTAGAAACTAAGCGGTTCGTCAAGAAAATTCCTCGCACCTCCCTCGCCAACTTCTCACCCGGCGCCACCATCCATGGACTCGTCCTTGGTTCAACCCGCGAGGACACCACGGTGATTGATTTGGGGTCGGGTGCTCTCGTACGTTGGCGCATTCCCTGGCCCGAAGGCATCCCGAGTGACCTGCGCCTCTTCGGCGTTGTCGAGGCCGTAATCGCTGACGACCCTGCAGACGACGACCTTGCTCAGCCGGAAGCCATCACTATTGCGGAGTTGCCACGTCAGATTGGAACCTACGGTGGTCGCCCTGTCCGCAAGATGCTTGCGAACATCGTGGCGCCCTCCGATGGACCACTGTTTGGCTTTCGTGGACCCAGTGCTCCGTACTGGGAGTTTCGGGGAGAACGGCCATCGGCCGCCCTCTTGGTCTGTGACCGTGGGCCGCAACTACTTCGGAGGCCCGAAGATGGCTCGACGTGGGTTCGCTTCGGCTTTGAACTTGAAGACGTCTGGCTGCTCTGCGAGGACTCCCACGCCATCCGTGCCATTGACGCCGCGCGACGCACGTCGCTTTCCGGAAAAGATCTGTCGTTAGCGCTGGGCTTTAAGCCGGCCTACGTGCTCGCGAGCTTGAGTCTGCCACTTGATGGCCACTGCTACAAAGTCTGCACGGGACTACTCCCGCGCTCCTAACTACTTAGGTAGTTTGCCCGAGGCGAGATCTTCGGCCATAGCCCAGCCAAAGACGACAACGCGCTGACCCTTCAGCGGCTTGACGCCCTTGAAGAATGACTCGCTGCCATCTGGCAGAACGCCCTTCGAAGAGACGTAGTCGAGGCCACCCACTGGGAGTTCGGTCAACGAATGAACGAACGTCTTGTCGTCAAACTCACGTTCGCCTCCGAATCGCTTGGCGAGCCGTCGGCCCCAGGCGCGGTCTTCACCAGTGGGCTTGTAGCCCTGGCGAGGCACGATGTCCTGCAAACCCGTGAAGGCTCGGAAACCATCGGCAGAAGTCAGTCGGGTGCCCAGCAAGACGTCTTCGTCCGGAAATGCGAGAAGCGCTCGGCGGAATTGATCGTGCACAAGAGCCTTGAGGGTCTGGTCGCTCTTGGTGTTGCGATCAACCAGAGCCACACCAACGAGGAGGGCCGGTGTGCCGCCAATGCGCTCGAGGGTGCAGAAGGAGTAACCGCGCAGTTTGTTGCCCTCACGGGCGTGCGAGACGAGTACCCAGTCTTCACGAATCTTGGACAAAAAGCCGATGTCAAAGCCCGGGTCACGGTCAGCACAGAGGTCTGCCATTTCCACGAGATCGCTATCGGTCAGTGCCGTGGTGTCTTTGGTGGTCACTGTCATCGCCATAGGGTGACCATTCTACGACTGTTCGGAAACCCCTCCAGAAGGGATGGTCGAACGGAAGACATTTCCCCCAAAAGTCGTAAGAAGTTCCCCCGCCGCATCGGCGACGTTGATCTTGAATTCCGCACCAATTCGGTAGGTTTGAGACGAATGGGGCATGTGCAAGAAGACCTCCGTCGTCCCGGGGTACTTCTTGAGAATCTCCTTCAGTTGGGCAATTCCCTCCGGGCGGGCCAGTGGGCCGTCGAGATTGAGCTGCACAATGTCATTCGCAATGGTCTTGATCTTGGGGGCCACCACATCGAGGGCCGTCATGCGAGGGCTGTCGTCTCGATTCTCGGCACGGACCTTCAACGACACGATGTTGTCCTTAAACAGAATTGACGACTTCTCGGTGTAGAGCTTCCCGAAGACCATCACGTTGGCCGAACTCGTCAAGTCTTCAATGGTGACCTGGGCGAAAACAGATCCCGACCGGGACGTCTTGACAACGACGCTGGTTAATACACCGGCAATACGGGTGACGACCTGACTGCCATCGAGTTCGAGACTGGCCCGCAGATCGTTGATCGAAAAGTCCGAGTAGAGATCCAACGTCTTTTCTACGCCGAGCAACGGATGGTCAGAAACGTAGAGTCCGAGCATCTCGCGCTCGAAATTGAGGCGATCTTCCTTATTGAACTCTTTGGTTGGAATCGGAATATCCGTGCCACTCCAGTCACCCGCGTCATCCAGCGTGGCAAAGAGGGTTGAGATGCCGTGCGTGATGTCCTTGCGACGCTCCAATGTCCGATCGACCAGTTCATCGACAACCAACGTCAGACCTTGGCGTGAGATGCCCAGGGAGTCGAAGGCGCCACCCTTGGCCAATGACTCCATAGTTCGCTTATTGAGCACCAGCGGGTCGACACGACGTACGAAGTCGTAGACATCAGCGAAGTTGCCATTATCTCGACGTTCAGCCACGATGCGGTCAACGAGCGCCGAACCAACATTGCGAACGGCACTAAGTCCGAAGTTGATTGTCCGCTCACGAGTGATGCTCGGTGCAAAATCCACGAGTGATTCGTTCACGTCGGGCACTCGAACTGAAATTCCCATACTGCGACATTCGGAAAGGTACGAGGCCAACTTGTCCTTGTCGTCTTTTGATGAAGTCAAGACGGCCGACATGTACTCCAATGGGTAGTGGAATTTCAGATAACCGTTTTGATACGCCAGGAGCGCGTATCCGTACGCGTGTGACTTATTGAAGGCGTAATCGGCGAATGGCTCAATCTTGTCAAACAGCAGCGTGCCGAGATCGCGCCCGTAACCCATGTTGTCGGCACCACTGACGAAGCGCTCACGTTCGGCTTGAATCATCTCGCGAATCTTCTTACCGGTGGCCTTACGCAGGTTGTCAGCCTCGGTCATGGAGTACCCGGCAATTTTGGTCGCCACGCGCATCATGTCTTCTTGATACACCATCAAGCCGTAGGTCTCGCCGAGAACGTCTTCAAGGTCTACGTGGTCGTAGACAACCTTCTTGCGCCCGTTCTTGCGGTCGGCATATTCGTGGTGCGTCTTCTCCCCCATGGGGCCGGGTCGGTAGAGAGCCACGAGGGCGGCAATATCTTCGAACGAAGTGGGAGCCAAGCGACGCATGAGGTCCCGCATATTGGGACTCTCAAGCTGGAAGAGACCCATTGACGCACCTCGCTGGAGCATGGAATAGACACCGGGATCGTCGAGCTCTACGTGGTCAATATCGGGCCTCGTGCCACTGTTCATCTCAACG
>WLKR01000090.1 GCA_009701115.1 Actinomycetota bacterium
ACGTCTTCATCGCGAGCGGCAGCCACGATCTCTTCAGGTGAGAGGCGAATGCCCTGGTAGACAACCTCGAAACCGGCGTCGCGAGCGGCCACGGCCACCTGTTCGGCACCGTTGGAGTGGCCATCGAGACCGGGCTTGGCCACCAAAATCTTGGGCGGTGTACCACGCTTGGCGGTGAGGGCCTTGGAGCGCTCTACGAGTGCGGTGAACTCCTTGCTCCGAGTCGCGACCCCGGCGCGCACGCCAGTAGGGGCACGGTACTCACCGTAAACGGCACGCAGGCAGTTGGCCCACTCCCCGGTGGTGCCGCCCGCTTTCGCGAGGGCAATGGTGGGGGGCATGATGTTGTCGGCCACGTCCGAGGACTGGGCGACGCGCGAGAGTTCCTCGAGAGCCTTCGTCACGGCCGCTTCGTCACGGCCGGCTCGCCACGCTTGCACGGTGGTAATTGTTTCTGCTTCGACCTTGGGGTCGACCTTCATGATGGCTTCGAGCGAGTCTCCGGCGGTGAGGGGTGATTCGCTGGTCTCGCCGTACTTGTTAACGCCCACCACGATTTGCTCACCGGTTTCGATGCGAGCAACGCGATCGGCCTGACTCGCCACGAGGCGGGCCTTCAATTCGTCGATGCAGTTAAAGGCTCCACCGAGGGCGAGCACTTCATCGAGCTCGTCCTGCGCGGCGTGGATGAGTTCGTTGGTCTTGTTGGCCATGACGAGTGAGCCGTCGAAAATGTCGGGGTACTCCAGGAGGTCAGTCTCAAAGGCGAGCACCTGCTGCATGCGCAGGCTCCACTGCTGGTCCCAGGGTCGGGGCAGTCCGAGTGCCTCGTTCCACGCGGGTAGCTGAACGGCCCGGGCGCGAGCGTCGGCTGACATGGTGACGCCCAGCATCTCCAGCACGATGCGCTGGATGTTGTTCTCGGGCTGCTGTTCGGTGAGACCCAACGAGTTGACCTGGACGCCGTAGCGGAAGCGTCGCATCGCGGGGTCGGTGACGCCGTAACGGTCACGGCAGATGCGATCCCACATCTCGGTGAAGGCGCGCATCTTGGCGATTTCCTCGACGAAGCGAATACCGGCGTTAACGAAGAATGAAATGCGGCCCACTACTTCGGGGAGCTGGTCGGGTGAGATCTTGCCGGAGTCCCGGACGCCATCGAGAATGTCAATGGCGGTGGCGAGGGCGTAGGCAATTTCCTGCACGGGGGTAGCGCCGGCCTCTTGGAGGTGGTAGCTACAGACGTTGATGGGATTCCACTTGGGAACGTTGTTGATGCCGTAGGCGATCATGTCAACGATGAGACGCTTCGACGCCTGTGGGGGGAAGATGAACGTCCCGCGCGAGAGGTACTCCTTGACAATGTCGTTCTGCGTGGTGCCCGACAAATCGGTGAATGGCACATTCTGCTCGTCGGCGTAGGCCAAGTAGAGACCCCACAGCCAGGCAGCCGTGGCGTTGATCGTCATCGAGGTGTTCATCTCGCCGACGGGAATCTCGTTCAGCAGTTCGCGCATGTGGCCGAGATGGGCAACCGGAACGCCGACCTTGCCCACTTCGCCAGCGGCCGCCGAGGCGTCAGGGTCGTAGCCCGTCTGCGTGGGCAGGTCGAAGGCAATCGAGAGGCCGGTTTGGCCCTTGGAAAGATTGGTGCGATACAGCTCGTTGGACTTGGCGGCAGTGGAGTGACCGGAGTACGTCCGCATCACCCAAGGCTTAGATCGTTCGGCCATCTCAAACTCCTTTATCTGGTCGTTCGTCAGAGGCTGAAGAACGACCTACTTGCGATAGTCAAAAAAGCCAGTGCCCGACTTGCGTCCGAGCTGACCCGCCACGACCATGCGCTTCAGCAGGGGAGCGGGGGCGTAGTTAGCGTCAGCAAATTCGAGGTACAGGGCCTCGAGGATGGCCAATGAGGTGTCCAGACCGACGAGGTCCAAGAGTGCGAACGGCCCCATGGGGAAGCCGCAGCCGCCCTTCATGGCGATGTCGATACCTTCCTTGGAAGCAACACCCGACTCGAAGAGCTTGATGGCGTTGTTCAAGTAGGGGAAGAGGAGGGCGTTGACGATAAAGCCGGCCTGGTCCTTCACGCGAACAGGGTCCTTGCCACAAGCGGCGGCGAACTCGGTCACGGCGGCGAGGGTCTCGTCGCTGGCCGTAATCGGGGCCACAATCTCGACGAGGCTCATTGCGGTGGCGGGGTTGAAGAAGTGCACACCACAGACGTTCTCGGGGCGCGAGGTCTGCATGGCCATTTCGATGACGGGCAACGTGGAGGTGTTGGTCGCGATGATGGCGCCACTCTTGACGATGCCGTCCAGCTCGTTAAAGAGGGCCTTTTTGGTTCCGAGATCTTCGACGATGGACTCAATCACGAGGTCGCAGTCAGCAAGGTCCTTGAGGCTGGTCGTCGCCGAGACGCGGGCGCGCAGGGCGTCGGCGTCTTCCTGGCTCTTCTTGCCTCGCTCTACCTGCTTGGCCAACGACTTCTCGAGACCAGCAATCATGCCGTCAGCAGTGGCCTGCGAACGACTCCGAAGAATCACGGTGCATCCCGCGCTGGCGGCAACTTCTGCGATGCCGCTGCCCATGATGCCCGATCCAATAACGCCAACTTTGTTAATAGCCATGCTCAAACTCTATCGGTGTCCGGTGGTGGCGAAATTTGCCGGAGCGGGCAAACTAGAGGGGTGACTATTCATTCGCCCGACTTCCTCGCCGCCGGCTCCGAGTTCCCACTCGCCGAGTGTTTGGCGGCCCAACTACCGTCCGAGGCCGACGTGGTCATCATCCCGCTGGCCGCCGTATTCACGGGGGCGGCCGAGGCGGCCATCGCCGTGGCCGAACTCCTCGGTGGTACGGAATTTCGCGTCGAGGCCCTGCTGGTTACCGATAAGGAGTCGGCCAATAACGAGCACTTCGCCCAGCGGATCCGTGAAGCCGATGCCGTCATCGTGACCGATGGATCGCCACTACACCTGCGCAGCACGTTGCGGGAAACCGAAGTTGAGCGGGCGCTGCGCGACGCCTCGCTGGTGGTGGGAATGGGGTCAGTGGCCACAGTCTTTGGCGACCCCATGATTGATCCTCGGGGCGGTGCCCCGACGACGGGTATGGGTCTCTTTACGGACGCGATTGTGACCGTTGAGGGCCCCACGCTGGAACGAACGCGTGAACTATTGACCGACGACGTGGAGTTGTACGTAGTCGAGCCGAAGATGGGTATCTATCGCCACTCGGGCGAATGGTACGTCTCTAGCGCTCAGTAATTGTTACGGACTGAATCGTCACGACTTCACTCGGACGACCTGAACCTGAACCTAGGTCGTTGATGGTCTGGACCACATCGAGACCGCTGACGACCTTGCCGAAGAGGCTGTAGAGCGGGGGCAGGCGCATGCCGTCAGGACCAGAGATCACGAAGAACTGTGAACCGTTGGTGTTCGGGCCGGCGTTGGCCATGGCCAAGGAACCCAACTCGTAGCGGCCGGGCTTGGGCAGTTCATCGTTGAAGCGGTAGCCGGGACCACCGGTGCCGGTGCCGGTGGGGTCGCCACCCTGCAGAACGAAACCGGGAATGACGCGGTGGAAGATGATGCCGTCGAAGTAGTGCCAACGGGCGAGGAACACAAAGTTGTTCACCGTGACGGGCGCGGCCAACGGGTCGAGCAAGATTTCGAGCGTGCCCTTGTCGGTCACCATGGTGGCCTCGTAGGTCTTCGCGGAATCGATAATCATTGGCGGCACTTCGGGGAAGCTCTGACGCTTCTCGCTACTGCCGTCGGCGTTGGGAATTAGTTCTGACATGGAAACTCCTAGTTGTGAATAGTGACAGAGAGAATGCGGTGTGTGACGAGTGGTGGGACACCGTTACTCGATGGATCGGCGTTACCAGCCGCGTCCAACCGCACGAGTGTTTCTTGACCAGTCGTTACTTGGCCGAAGCGGGAGTAGCTGTTGGGCAGCGACTGACCGGATGCTCCGGTCACGATGAAGAACTGTGAACCGTTGGTGTTCGGGCCGGCGTTGGCCATGGCCACTGAGTAGAGCGGGTACGGACCGGCCGGCAGTTCGTCGGCGAAGGAGTAGCCCGGACCACCGGAACCAGTGCCCGTGGGGTCACCGGTCTGGACCATAAAGCCCGGAATAGCGCGGTGGAAGATGATGCAGTGGAAGAAGTTCTGCTTGGCCAGGAAGACGAAGTTGTTGGTCGTCTTCGGTGCGTTGATGGGGTCGAGCGCGATGGTGAAGTTGCCAGCCGTGGTTACGACGTCGGCGTAGTACTTCTTCGACGTGCTGATTGTCATCGCCGGAGCCTTGGACCATTGGAGATTGTTGGCTCGAGTGGAGGTGCTGGATGGGCAGCCGGCCTGCCGTGCGAGGGCGTCGGCCTGAGTTTGACCTACGGCCATAGGGGTCGTCGTGGTTGACACGGCGGTCGTTGTGGAAGTCGTCGAGCTGGTGGCGACCGTAGAGGTGGTTACCAGGGGGGTTGAGAGGTTGCTCTTGATCAACAGTAGGGAGCCAACGACGGCGACGGCTACTGCGACCGAGACGCCGATGCGGCGCATCAACCGCTGACGCTTGGCTTGTCGACGCTCCTGCTCGATCTTTTGACGACGGGCTTCTTTATGGCGGGCACGCTTGGCATTTGGCACGGGCGTAATCCTACCCCCGACCTTGAAATGAGACCCGTAGCGCGACCGGTAGTTTTAGAACATGGCTTTAGTGGTCCAAAAGTATGGCGGTACCAGTGTTGGGGATGCCGAACGCATCCGCGCCGTCGCTGAACACGTCGCTCGAACCGTCCGTGGTGGCGACCAGGTTGTCGTGGTCGTTTCGGCCATGGGTAAGTCCACTGACGATCTCTTAAGGCTCGCTGATGAGGTCTCTTCCGTCAAGCCCAAGCGCGAACTCGACATGCTCCTCACCGCCGGTGAACGTATTTCTATGTCGCTAGTCTCCATGGCTCTCGCTGGACAGGGCTTAAAGACGGCCTCGTTCACTGGTTCGCAGGCCGGCATTATTACTGACACCGACCACACTCGCGCCAAAATTCTCGAAATGCGCCCCGAACGTATTGAAGAGGCCCTCCGCGATGGCTACACCCCCGTCGTCGCCGGCTTCCAGGGCGTCTCCACCGATCGCGATATCACCACCCTCGGTCGAGGTGGTTCGGACGTTACGGCCGTGGCGCTGGCCGCGGCCCTCAAGGCCGATGTCTGTGAGATCTACACCGACGTCACGGGCGTCTACAGCGCCGATCCCCGCGTGGTGCCCCAAGCTCGTCGACTCGCCAAGATTTCGTTTGACGAAATGATGGAGATGGCCGCCACTGGTGGCCGTGTATTGATGTTGCGCTCCGTGGAGTTCGCCCGCCGCCATGGCGTGCCCCTGCACGTGCGTTCAAGTTTCACCTGGGAGCCTGGCACCTGGGTCGTTGAGGAGGAAGTATCCATGGAAGAAGCAGTCGTCTCGGCCGTAACCGATGACACCTCAGAAGCCAAGATCACCGTGGCGAATGTGCCCGACCGTCCCGGATTGGCCGCCCGCCTGTTCCGTGAGCTCGCGGACAAGGGAATCAATCTCGACATGATTGTC
>WLKR01000091.1 GCA_009701115.1 Actinomycetota bacterium
AGCGGCGCTCTCGGAACGCCAAGGAGATCGGTGGCGCACTGACGTACTTCGTAATTGTTGGGGCGGTGACTACGGGAACGTCCGAGGTCTCCTCGTTCGTGGCCCTTGGAACCGCACTGCCTGGCAGGGCGCCACCGTGCTTCGAGAGCGCAATGCTCGGGATGTCACTCCAGAGGGGCCGCAAGTACTCAACGACCACATCATCGGTCGGTTTCGAGAAGGAACTGCCCTGGACAAAGTCAGAGAGAACCACTGGAAACGGGTGATTGACGACTGACGAAGCGACGCCCTCACCGTCGCGTTGGGTAAACATCCGCACCCATTCCGGGCTTTCGGGCTTATAGAAACCACTCGAAGTAGGGACCAGCACCCACGTGACTAAGTGGCGCACCGCGCGGGTCATCGCAACGTAGATCATGCGTCGTGTTTCAGCGGCCAGGTCAGCGCGGCGTCGGAGCTTGCGCTCGGCCACTTGGCCCCATGGCACGAGCGAAGCCACATCGATCGTCACGCAGCCGGGATCGTCCCAGCGGATAAGTCCGTTGAACCGTTTGGACACACTCATGGAGCGCTCGATGTTTGGAAACTGGCGCAGCATGTAGGGCAGCAGGACGGTCGAGAACTCGAGACCCTTGGACTTATGAATCGTCATGATCTGCACGGCGTCCGACTCAGTCTCCAGTCGGCGCGCCTCCACTTTCTCGTCACTCGACTGCGTCTCACGAGCGGCGTCGAGCCACGTCAACAGCAGTGGCAGTGCACGAATGTCGCGGCACTCTCGAGCCAATGCCTCAGTCAGGTGGAGTAGGTCGGTGATATTGCGCTCACCATCGCGAGTCGCGAGCGTTGTCTCCATCACCTGCTGACTACGAATGAAGCGAACCACGGCCGAGACACCAAAACGAGAAAATTCACTCACTACCTCATTGACCTGCACGTGCAGGTTCTCGATCTCTCGGAACCAGGTCATCGCCAACGCGGCGGTGTAGGCCACGTGCTCCGGTTCGGCCAGCGCCGCCAGCAGCAGGCGGAGATGAAGCGCCGCGGGACTCTTGAATACATCGTCATCGGAGGACGAAACGGATGGAATGTGATTCGCACGTAGTTGCGACTGCACCATCAAGCACTGACGATTGGTGTAACAGAGCACCGCAATATCGGAGTACTTCCCGCCACGATCGTGCAGCAGTTGCACGTAACGAACGACATCTTCTTCCGTCGTGTCGCTCTTCGAGTCGTACTTACCCGCACGGATGTGCAGCGATGCGGAAAGATCGCTCGTGGCGAGGAGATTCCTGGACTTATCCATCGGCTGGGGCCAGGCGTTCGCGGGCTCGAAGGTGATGGTCGATGACGTGGCGCTAGACACGGGGTAGGTGAACGACGCTCCCCGGAAAACAGTGTTCACCGCGTCGAGCAGACCTTCGGTGGAGCGGTGGTTGAAGTTCAACGTCGAAATAGGGACACCGTCGCGCTCGCACTGATCCCGAACAGCGAGGAAGGTGTCGACACTGCCCGAACGAAAGGCGTAGATGGCCTGCTTGGGGTCACCGACCATGACTAGGCGGGTTTCCGGGGCCCCCTTGAAGAGATCTTCAAAGATTGACCACTGCAAGGGATCGGTGTCTTGGAATTCATCGATCATCACTACCCGGAAGTTGTGGCGCATCTCCTTCTTGAAGGCCCTGCTGTGAGGTCCATCGAGACGGCGTCGAAGCGCCACCAATAGGTCGCCAAACGTGGTGAGGCCGGCCGCTTCGAGGAGTTCGACGTAGCGACGCGCCGTGTCTTCCACGATCATGCGGCTAAACAGTGCGACGTCGCGGTGGGGGTCATCGACCAGGTCGGCCTCGGAGGGCACCAAGCGAAGCGTGGGAGGCAGCGGAACGTGGGAGCCACGGCCACCGGCGTCGTAGTAGTCAAAGGCCAATTTTTCAATGAGCTCGACAAGTGAGATTTGGCTCAACTGTAGGTAGAGGTCGGGCGACTTTCGCACCGCGCTCGCGAGCACTTCGTTAAAGGCCTGCGCCTTCAAGCGGTCCCCCGTCATGATTTGACGAGCGGGCAAGTCCGAGTAGTCCTGCGCGAAGGAGTGGATGGTCTGTGCCCGCAGTCCGTCGAGTTCACCAAGTTTGCGAAGGCCCCGAGCTAACCACTCCGTGCAGGTGGGGCCATCGAGGTGGCGGTAGACCTGACGCCAGTCGTTTGAGAGCACCAGCTCAATCTTTTCTTCTGTCACACCCAGGAGTTCATCGCGGGTTTTGCGTTCAAACGAGTCCCAGTTGGTTTCGGGGTTTTCAAGGAACGTAACCACACTGCGCAATTGGTCCCGGACGCGACTTCGAAGATTGCGTGCCGCATCACGGGTGAAGGTGACGACCAGCATGGTGGTGGGATCGATGTCGTCTTCGATCAGGAGTCGGGAGGCCAGATGGGCCAATGTCCACGTCTTGCCACTACCGGCGCTGGCCTCAATTAAGAGGGGGTGCGGAACGGCATCTCGGCCGTCAACGCGTAACGGGCTGTGCACGACCTCAAAGGGCTTCATCGTCAACCTCCACCACTCGCGTCCATGTGGAACTGCCCTCATTGATCAAAATAATTAGTGGGGCCAGATTCTCGACGAGCCAATTGGTGATGCGATCAAACGCTTGTCCGTAGAGTTCGCCAAGCTCCTCGTACGTAAAGGGCAGTAGTAGTTGGTTGATGGAGTCCTGACTCTCACCTTCACCGCCATCAAAGTCGCCTTCCCACATCTCTTTCGCAGTTTTACGGCCGAAGAGCTTCTTGTAGTTGCCGGCGTGAGCACCCTTCTTATCGGTCAGCGCGTGCAGTGAAGTACGACGTACGAAGACCGGAGGATGCGCATACTGACTGTCGTAGATCCGAGCAATCATGCGAATGAATACCGTGGCGTTCTCTTCCGCCGTGTCTGCGGGCCACTTGAGCGTGACCCAGGCATTGTGTTCGGCCTCAGCCTCATCGGCTAGTCGTGCGACTACGAGACGAACGGGCTTGGTCGTCGCCAGCGTCGCGATGCTGAGGTGTAAGACACCCGGCAAAAATGCAGATTCCAACTTCGAACTAGTGGTGGTGCGAACGATTAAGACTTCATCCTCGAGTTCGTAGACACTGACGTCACCGCGTAGAAGCTCTCGCGGTTCTTGACCTACAGAAAAACCCGGTGGCAGTGAGAGCACGGACGGCTCGACGGCGAGCGCTTCGATGTCGGCCCGGTGATGCCGTACGAACTTCTCAAGTCGTGTGCGATCGATTTTTGACTCGACTTCGAAACGAAACGCTGGCGCCACCAACCCCGTGAGGTCGTCGATGTGCTCTTCCATTTCGCCGTAACCGCGGGTGAGGCCCTCGGTTACTAGTTGACGCTTAATGCTGGGTACTTCACGATGGGGTGAGAGTTCCCGTCGTGGCGTGCGACCGGCCTCGTCGTGCGACTCGGCAATTCGGGCGTTGCCGAGAAACTTGGTCGCGTAGGTACCTTGAGGATTCTTTAGGAATCGCTCCAGTTCCACGAGGTCAATCTCAAGTGGGACACTCTCGCTCTTTGCGGAAACCGGAATATCCGATTCGAGGGCGGCGTCAACATCGACGCGCGCCGCGAGCAACGTGGCGAGCTGGGCGTGGGCTCCGTCGAGCGAAAAGGCGTTAGATGAATAACTGTCTGACTCCGAAAGCGTCGGTGCGACGTCGGCGATGACTTTCTCCGTCTCAATATTGATAGAGAAACCGTGCCGGGGATGACGGCGCATTGCCATGCCCTGGTGACCCAGGATGGGGCGCAGCGCGCCATCGAGTTCGGCTAGCGGAACCGAGAGACCGATCGATGAACTGTCGCGCACCGAGCGATCCGTTGTAAAGAGAATGACGCGGTGGGTCGTCGAGAGAATCTGCGCCAAGAGACTGGCGCGAAAACGTGCACGGGGTGACGGATCGCCAGGTTGGGCCGGCGCCAAGTGGGCCGGTGGAGACATCGGCGACGGCATCAGATCGTCGTCGAGTCCGAGAATGCATGTCACGGCAAAGGGGGCGTCGGCGAGGCCGTCCAGACCCTGCACCACTACTCCCCCACGACCGAACGTCTGCCCCCCACCGAGGGAGGAGGCCAAGGACTCCACGAAGTCACGCGCCTCACTGAAGGTGAGCAAAGGGTTGGAGGTATCGACTACCCGACCAAGGCGCTCGAAGATTTTCTCGAGACCATTGTCCGTAACGTCTGGGACGGAGCCGATGAACTGCTCGGCAATGTGGCGATACCAGGTCACCCACTCAATAAGTGGACGCACTTCGCCCACTTCGTGCTGGGCGTCGAGCAGAAAGTCAGTCAGTTCCGCAACAGCGGCCATTGTTTCGCGATCTTCGGCCACCCCGAGTGGGGCAATCGGGGCCGCCACCGAACGGGTCTCTTCAAAGACTGAAGCCATGAGTCCGCGGTCGGTAAATCGCCGCCAGGTCCCCGAATCATCGCCCGCACTAAAAATTTCGAGGCCGGCACGGCTCTCGCCATCTAATCCCAGACTCAATGCCTCCAATGCTTGTTCGCGGAGCCGTTCGCCACTGGCCTGGTTAATTCCCAAACCGACGAGCAGAGCGGGCTGGCTCAGCAGGGCAATGAAATCGTTCACGGTGTAGTGCGAGTCGATCGTTCGCAGAAACCGCTCGAAGGCCTCCAGTCGGAAACTGGCGCGCGCCAAACTGGGGTCGGCAACTTCGAACTGCAGTGACTGTCGAGTGCTCCCCTGATGACGCCACTCGGCATCAAAGAGCGGGGCGAACTGCGTGGGGTCGGTCGTAACCACTCGGACTTGATGTGGGGCAATATTGAGCTCGTCGATGAGTCGGGCAATTACGTCGCGGGCCACTTCCACTTGGCGGCCCGGGCCGACGGTCCCGTGCAGTTGGATCGACTGGGCGACTAGATCGCTGGATACCGATGTGTCACCGCTCAGCGCTTGACGCAGCACCCGTGATTCGTCGGCACAGAGAGTGACGTCCGCATCGGGGCAGGCCTCTCGCCACAACTGCCAGTGCGCCAACTGGGTGGCACCCCACGTCGTAAGGAGGGAGGAGTTACTCGCGAGCGCTTCTGTATCTAGTGAGGGCATGGTGAGGTAGACCTGGACCGAGGCCGTGGCCGAGAGTCGACGCACCACTGAAGGCAGCAGTGACCCGTGCGCTAATTCGCGAATACCAAAGATCACACACTGCGTGGTGGTGGTTATCTCTGTGGTGTGCAGCGCCTCCCAGGGGGTTCGAAGCCCTTGGGCGCGCAGCGTGGCGACAACCTTGGATTCAATCCCTTGGTCGACACCGGAGAGATAGTCCTCAAATTGAGCCGGTCGCCAGAGCAGTACTTCACGGAGATTGCGGGCCCGCGTAGACGCGGCCGTAACAGTGAGCGGCGTCTCACCCCGGTGCGCCAGCATCTGACCGGTCAGCGACAGCACGCTCCAGGCGTCGAAGTGATGGGGGTCGTCGTAGAGGGCGGTGGCCAAAAACGGGTCAACGAGCAGCACGTCCCAGTTGGCAATCGCGCCCCATTTAGATGCGACGTACTGCTCGAGCCACTGGCCCACTTGGGGACTC
>WLKR01000092.1 GCA_009701115.1 Actinomycetota bacterium
CATTCTCTCTTTCGAAACGCTTGACAGCACGCTTCTCGCGCCGCAGTCGTGAACACGCTGAGGAAGAATTCAGTGGCTCTATGATCTTGCGCAAGGGTCGTCCGTACGATCCCGCTTGGGATGCGTGGCAGCCCCGTCGGCGCTGGCCCGGGATTGTGGCGAGCGCCATCGTCATCAGTGGATTCTTGGGAGCTTTGGCCTTTCATTTCACCTCCAAGCCGTCTACGCCTCCGTCAGTGATTCCCCCGAGTTCGCTCGGTCAGATCAAGACGCCCTACTTCCCTCCGGTCTCGCCGGCATCGCACGATCTCCAGCAGGCCTCTGGAAAGAAGTCAACTTCGGCGGTACGCTTCACCACTACGGGCAAGCTCATGGTTTGGCACTTCCAATGTCGTTGCGTCGCCAACTTTGGCATCATCGTTCACAGCGCATCTGGAACCGTCTTGGACGTGCCGGTCAATAACGTCGGACGCACGATTCTGGCGGTTCCGGCGTACTACGCCAAGTCGAATCTCTCGGTGAGCGTGATTGCTGACGGCGAGTGGACCGTCTCGCTCATTGATCCCTCCCATCTGGCGAACCAGGCGTTGCCACTGGAATTCATCAGTGCCGGACAGAGTGTCCTTGGTCCCTTCGCCGGTCCGAACTTCGAGGCCGCAGTGGGCTTCCTTGGGGGAATTGGTACTCACTTCACCATGTCCGTTTCTGACGGTTCGACGGCTACGCCCAAATTAGTGGCGTTCGAATCACAGACCTTCACTAGGACGTTGGTGCAGACCAAGCTGCCTCCCCGGTTCTTCCTCATCATCAACGGCGATGGCTTCTGGCAAATAAAGGTCAAGAAGTAGTTGCCGGTTACCGTTTCCGTCGTTATTCCCGCGTACAACGCAGCCTCAACAATCGCTGCCGCCATTCAGTCCGCTTCGCAACCTGACGTTGGCGAGATCATCGTTGTTGATGATGGCTCAACTGACGAAACGGCACAGATAGTCAGGGAGCTTGCCGCCGAGAGTCCGCGGGTTCAATTGGTTAGTCGCCCCTCATCGGGTGGTCCGGGCCAGGCGCGTAACGACGGACTGGCCACGAGCAGTGGTGAGTTTGTACTTTTCCTTGATAGCGATGACGAATTGACTCTCGGCGCTATCGGAATGTTGCAGTCGGCACTCACCCCAGCGAGCGCGGCAACACTCGGTCGCTTCACTGCCGTAAATACCGACGGAGAAGCTATCGATATTGGGACCTGGGCCACCGTGCAGCTCCAACCCGTGGTCCGTCGAAACGGGCGGCTCATTCCAACGACGCAGTTGTCGGGTGAAGCGCTACTCACGCGCCTCGTTGTCCCGCCACCGGGCGGGATATTGATTCGCCGGTCGGCCGCTTTGGCCTGTGGGGGCTACGACGGCACGTTGGCCCGCAGCGAAGACGTGGCCTTTCTCGTTGCACTCGCCCGTCAAGGTGAACTCACCCTCTGCCCACATGAAGTCCTTCGTTACCGTCGCGATCCCCAGCAACGCTCACAAGCCACCACGGCGCGACAACGGGGACGCCAACGGGCACTGCTTTCAATCGTTTGGCACGCACCATCACGGGCCGAACGCTGGGCACTTGCCCGAGGGGCGAGCGCCCATCACCTCGATCGCGCCAGTGTGCGGTGGCGGGCCGGCAATCATCGCGGTCGCGATGCCAGCGTGGCAGTGCGTAGTCTCGCGCTCGCAGCTGCCTTTCGATTAGCGGGATTACTTAGTCTCGCCCACTAGGGCTGTGGAAAAGTTGGGGTAATCACTCCCACTAGGTGGGGATTCTCCTCCGCCCGCGGTGATTTTCTCCCGATGGTCTGTTGATTTCACTGTGGTAATCAACGATTCCTAGATATCCAACCAGATCACTGTGGCACCATAACCCCACTGTTTACGCAGCACCGACCCGCGCGGACACTTTGGAATAGGTGTCAGCGAGATGGCGAGGAACTCCGCAAGGGGAACCGAACTTTCGGAGCGGTTCGTCCATGGAGGCGAACCGTGTGTGGACGCAAAGCGTAGGGAGACCGCCACACGGCTGGTCCTGTCCGACACGGGGCTGGACGTGTGAGCCTTCGAAGACCCCGAGGGGCTGGAAGTCGCGAGACGATCTGGCTACTCGGGGCCTTCGCAATTCTCGTTAGAGGAAGGCGCGCTCCGGGCGCATGCCGGTAGTGACCTGCTTGCGAATCTCTTCTTGCACGATGGCGAGGTCGTCGGGGTGCGTCACGCCGACACATTGGGAGGTGGCGGGGATTACCGCGAACGTGGCGCGGCCACTCGCAAGCTCTTGCCCCACAATCTCGGGCAGTAGGACCTCGGCCTCTTCGCTGGCCTCGGCGGCACTCATGGCCGCGTGGAAAACGGCCCACATTGAAGGGGCGAAGCCCCAGAGATTCATGGAGACGAGATTGTCGGGGGCCAACTGGACCGGCTCCAGCCCGTCGGCTGAGGTGAATCCCTTCTCGCTCAGCGAGACTTGACGTCGTTCGGCAATACCCGTGAGGAGGCCACCGGTAACTTGACAGACACCTCGGGTGACGGGTTGGTCGCCCACGAGAGCCTGGTCGAGTCGAAAGCCCACTAGGCAGCTATTCGTTTCCGTGGTCAGGTGATGACCAAGGGTGAGCATGGCGTCACGACCATAGAGGTCGTCGGCGTTGCAAACACCAAAGGGCACGGTGGTGTCGAGCTCGCTTTCGGCCGAGAGAACGGCGTGCACGGTGCCCAGTGGGCGCTCCTGGATCGCGAAGCCCACCGATACACTCGTCGGCCAGTTGGCCGCAATGTGCTCCTTGATGATTGGACCCGTATCGGGATTGATAACCACGACGATGTGACCGAAGCCGGCCGCCACGGCATCTGAGGCGATGAGGTCAATCACGCCCTCACCATGAATCCCAATCGGCGCCAATGGCTTGATGCCACCGAAGCGGCGGGCTCGCCCGGCGGCGAGGATTACGAGAACGGGACCACTCATGACCAGCGCACCACGGCGCTCGCCCACGTCATTCCACCACCAAAACCAGTCATCAGTGCCACCTTTCCAGGGCTAAGAAGTTGTTGCGATCGGGCATGGTCCACCGCGAGGGGAATCGAGGCGGAGGATGTGTTTCCGTACTTGTCGAGGCAGACCACAATCTTGTCGTGACTGAGTCCGAGGCGGTCGGCCACGGCGTGCAGAATACGCAAGTTGGCCTGATGGGCCAGGAGAATGTCGATTTCGTCAATCGTCACGCCCGCTTCGCGCAGGGCGCGCTCGGAGGACTCCACGACGACTCGCACGGCGCGGCGGAAGACTTCGCGTCCGTCCATCCAGATGTAGCCACCGTGGTCACAGCGAATGATGTCGGCCAGTGAACCGTCGGCGCCGAGATTGATTGAAAGGACGGAGTCCACTTCAGACGGTTCAATGACAACGGCACCCGCCCCGTCACCGAAGAGAACGGCCGTAGCGCGGTCGTCCCAATCAACCCAACGGCTGAGGTTTTCGGCGCCGATAAGGAGCACGCGCTTCGTGCCGGTGGCGATCATGCCTCGAGCTACGGCCACGCCGTACATGAAACCGCTGCAGGCCGCGTTGAGATCCATGGCGCCGCCGGTGATGCCGAGGGCGGCCGCAATCGTCGGCGCCGTGCCGGGAATCAGTCGGTCACCGGTGGTCGTGGACAAGATGACGAGATCAATGTCGTCGGCCGTTACGCCGGCGTCGGCCATCGCCGCTTTGGCAGCCGTGATACCGAGCGATGACGCCGTTCCGCCGATGCGACGTTCACGGATACCGGTTCGCTCCTGAATCCAGTCGTCGGAAGTTTCGAGGGTGGCGCTGAGGTCGTCGTTGGTGACGATGCGCTCGCCGAGGCCCACACCCCAGCCGGCAAATCGAATTCCCATTAGGACCGTCCCGTCATAAAGCAAAATCCTAGGCTCGACGGACCTAGGCCTTCGGTGTATCCAAGACCGCAAGTGAGCAACGGGCAATGCAGATCATGCGACCGTCCTCATCGGTAAGGTCGATACCCCAGACGTGCACGGTTCTGCCGGTCCGAATAGGCCGAGCCGTGGCCGTCAGGAGGCCTGCGCGCATGGAGCGCAGGTGGCTGCAGTTGAGCTCGGTTCCAACCACGATGCGGTCGGGGCCGACCGTTATGGCGCCACCAATGGAGGCCGCCGATTCGGCAATCAGGGCCGAGACACCACCGTGCAAGATGCCGTAAGGCTGGTGGACCTTGGGGCCGACCATGACTTGGACCACGACCTCTTCGGGGGTGGCCTTAATCACTTCAATACCGAGGGCGTCGTGGACGTTTTGGACTTCTGGGTTGAGATGGTTCACGAGTAGTGAGCCTATGGCGGCTCGGTAGCCTGACGCTATGGATCAGTTCATTGATGTGCGCAGTGACACCGTGACACAGCCCACTGACCAGATGCGTGCGGCCATGGCTCAGGCCGTCGTGGGGGACGACGGTTTTGGCGCCGACCCCACAGTCCAGGCTCTCGAAGCTCGCTACGCCGCGCTCGTCGGTAAGGAGGCCGCAATTTTTGTACCGTCCGGGGTGATGGCCAATCAGATAGCGATGCGAATCCACACCTCGCCCGGTGACACGGTGGTGGCCGGTCACGCCAGCCACGTCGTGGCCTTTGAGATGGGGGCCTCGGCCAAGAACGCCGGAATTCAGTTCGCCACATTTCGTGACGACGACGGCTTTTTGCCTCGCGATGAAGTGCTCGATCGAATCGATGCCGAACTCGATCATCAGTCCGGCGTGCGGGCCATCGTGGTGGAGAACACCAACATGTTCGCCGGTGGTCGGATCTATCCCCTCGAAGAGCTTCGTGCGCTGCGTTCAGCCACCTCGGTTCCACTGCACATGGATGGGGCCCGTCTCTTTAACGCGCAAGTGGCCAGCGGTGTCTCGGCGGCCACCTTCGCCGCCGAAGTTGACACCGTGATGACGTGTCTCTCGAAGGGGCTATGTGCGCCCGTCGGCTCCCTGCTCGCCGGTTCGGTCGAGGCCATGGAACGGGGACGGATCGAGCGCAAACGTCTCGGTGGCAGCATGCGTCAAGCCGGCTTTCTCGCCGCGGCCGGACTAGTGGCCCTTGACACCATGATTGAGCGACTCGCCGACGATCACACCCGAGCCCGCCGAATTGCCGACGCGGTTGAACATCGTTTCGGTGAAACTGGCTATCGGGCCACTGAGTGCGAGACCAATGTCGTCGCCTTTAATCACCCGTCCGCGCGCCACTTCGTGGAACAGTTGGAGTCTCGTGGCATTCTGGCCGGTACGGTTGCTCCCGGTCGTTTCCGCTTAGTGGTGCACGCAGGCATCGCTGACGGCGATGTCGAAAAGATCGTGGTCGCCATTAAGGAACTCGTGTGATTTTGATCCTCGATGGGACGTGCGGCTTCTGCCAGCAGTGCGCCCTCTGGATAGAGCGACGACTTC
>WLKR01000093.1 GCA_009701115.1 Actinomycetota bacterium
AACAGAGCGCCACGATGTTGACGTGGCCCTGACTGGCCGCTACGCCTCCAACGATCACTGCGGTTTCACCCGGCAAGACGAAGCCAATGAATATTGCGGCCTCCGCAAAGGCGAGCAGGCCGACGATGACGTAGACCAAAACTGTATGGTCGCCTATCTTGTGAACGAGCGTGGTGAGGATTGAAGCGATGTGCATGCGGTAATACTTACCGAAACCAGCGCTCGGCAAGGTAATTGTCGATTTTCTTATGTTCGGGTGTCAAACTGACCACATGAACCCTTCGCGCTGGCGCCCCCAATCACTTCGCTCTTGGCCACTGGCGGAGTACGCCCTGCTCCCACTTCGAGCTTTTCTGGGATTCACCTTTCTCTTCGCCGGACTTCAAAAGTTGGCGAACCCCGGTTTCTTCGATGCCAATAACAGTGCGTCGATTCAGGCTCAGCTCGTGGCAGCTTCCACCCACAGCCCGATTGGGTTCTTGGTTTCCCATCTCGTAGAGCACGCCACCTTCGTTGGGGCTGTCGTGGCACTCGGGGAAGTGGCCATCGGCATCGGCACCATTTTGGGATTGTGGACACGGATTGCAGCCCTCGGAGGACTGGCTCTCTCATTCGGTCTCTTTCTCACCGTGAGTTTTCACGCCAACCCCTACTACACCGGATCGGACCTGGTCTTTGCCTTCGCTTGGATTCCCTTCATCTTGGCCGGTGCCGGAATGCACCTGTCTTGGGACGCACGTATTGCCCGCAAGGTGGCGCAGGAGCGCAACGAGCTAGCCACCGACGTGGAGTCGGGTCGTTTGTTTAGTGAAGTCGATCGTCGCACTGTTGTAGTGGGGGCTGGAGCTGCCGCGGCAGTGGCCGCCGTGTCGGCCATTCTCGCCGCCGCGAGTGCCGGGCTGGGTCGAGCGATCGGTGGGGTTAAGCCCAGTAAACCACCAACGCAACTGACGACAACCACGACCACCGCTGCTAGTGGAACAACCTCGACGACAATCGCTGGCACAGAAATCGGCTCTGCTGCGCAAGTGGCTGTCGGCGGATCAGCCGCGTTCACCATTCCATCGAGCCAAGAGCCCGGCATTGTCCTGCAACCCACCGCTGGAAACTTCGTGGCCTACAACGCAGTGTGTCCGCACGCCGGATGCACGGTGAGCTACTACAAGTCCAATGATGCGCTCGTTTGTCCGTGTCACACGTCAATTTTTAAGGTCAGTGACGGCAGTTTGGTTTCCGGTCCTTCACCAACAGGATTGGCGACGTTGAACGTGGTCGAACGCAACGGCAATCTCTACCTCGAATAGATCAGAGTTAGGGCAGCTGCGGCAGTCCGAGAAGCGGACTGAGTTTCTGCCCGAACGCTCTGGCAATGTAGAGGGACCAGTCGTAGTTCAGATGATGAGAGTCGCTGTAGACGAATCGATTGGCGACAACAACGGGACAGACAGTCTCAGTGCAGAAGAACTGTTTTGTCCAGAGCACCGTGGCCAACTTGTTCGCCACGGTGCTCTGGATAGCACTCGTCATCGTGGCGTCGAGAGAAGTTCTCGGTGAGCCATTGCAGCGCTGCAGGGCAGTGCGGTTGAACATGGCGCAGGCAACTGGCGTGCGTGATGTGGTGAGAAACCAGGGAATATTGGACAAGATGACGCGTCGAGGAGTGGCCGACTGAATCGCGCGGAAGAAGTCCGACATACCGGCAGTCACGGTTGAGAGCGAATTTTTTGTCGATGCCTCCTGCGCTACGTCGGGCATACCTGTGGCAATCACGGCGTAAGGGTGCAGCTTCTGGATGGCATCCTCTACATAGTTGTGCCACTTGGTGGAACAGTTCGTCCAATTGGGCGTGGAACTCGCGAGGGGCAGATGCCAGGGTGGGCAGGCGATGTAAACGTAGCGAAGGATCTTGACGTGAGCCTGAAGGCCCCAAATATTGAGTGCGGGGAGCCACATCTCACCTTCGGAGTCACCGACAAGTACGACAGTCTTCGCGGCCCGTCGGTCACCCAAAACGCACGGGGCGACGAGCGCAGGGTCGATGGTCAGAAAGTGGCCCCTCTGCATACAGGTGTTTTGTCCAACTAGTTCGAGTGCGCCAATGCTGTAGGAAGGCTTTGGCTTGGTGGGACTCAAGAGGGCGCTCGAAAGAATGGTGGCACCAGCACCATTCGCAATGGACGATTGGAGTGCGGTGGTGCTGGGCAGCGTCGTCCATGCGGGTAGCGAGATCGCCCATGACGGTGCCGTTACGTTCAGGGTAAGGATTAGGGCACTGACAACGGCGTAGGTTGCCCGCTTGCGCACGGTACTCAAGGGGCCACCGCAGGTCCGCCGAGAGGACTCAGCCGTATTGACACGTCTTGTGGGGCGTTTTGCTGTGGTAGTGCCGTGACCGTGGCCCCGAGGCATAACCATGGAAAGGAAGTTTAGAGGGCAACGATTAATCACACCACGCGGCGTAAGCGCGGTGTTTCTTCGAGAACTCGCCAACGACTGATGATGCGTTCCACAAACTGCTGACCGCTCGGAACGTGCGTCAAGAGGTCAACCATGCCGCTCGGCCGAGCCAACATCCACGAGTGACCACCGGGAACCCACTGCACTGGTGCACCGGTAGCGCGCGTAAATCCTTCGGCGGCATCGTTCGGTACGACACGATCGAAACAGCCCCACGCTGCGTAGATAGGCACGCCGGCCTCGGCCACTTGTCGGGCCCGTTCGGTCAAATTGAGGTCGAGCAACATGGAGGCCACGGGCGCGGAACGAGCGACCGTTTTCACATTGCTGCGCAGGTCGGGCAACATGGCCTTGAAGGTCGTGAACATGTGGCCGACGAGTAGATCGGGGGTGTCCATAACCACGGCCGCCATGAGGTCGGCGATTGGTGCCACATCCGGGAGAATCGGCGAGAGAATGCGAGCGGTGAGCCCTCGTCGGACACTCCACTCCGGCGTGGCGATGCCGTCGCGATAGAGCACCGCAATGACGTCATTGGGATAACGGCTGGCGAAGTCAATCGCAATAGCCCCACCCATGGAGTGTCCCATGATGACGCACTTAGTGATGCCTAATTCGCGACGAACAATCTCGACGTGGTCGGTGAGTGCTTCCAGAGAAATATCGACCAGCTCAAGCGGATCGGAACCACCGAAGGCGGGCAGGGAAGGGTTGACGACGCGCCAACCCAACCGCTCGGCGAGTAGTTCGGACTCCCGGGCGTACATCGAGCCACCGGCGAAGTAGCCGTGAAGATTGATCACCCAGATTGGGGGAGTGCCCGGACCGTCGGGGCCGTAGGCGTTGTCGTTGTCGGTCACGCGATAGCGAAAGTTACGTCCGTCAATATCCATATTGACAATGCGCCAGCCGACTTTTGCTCGAGGGGTCGTTGAACCAATATCACGCGCTCGCTGTAAGACTGCGGTCGGAACGGTACGTGCGAGTACTTCGCCGACCTGTCGCCACGTGTTGAGTTCCACGAATATTCTCCCGCAATGACCGGTTGGTCGTTATGTCAACGCTAGTCAACGCGAGAGATTGCATCGTGGCACCGAATTTCGCTCTATTGTTCGCCTATGAACTCCATTGAAACCGCACAAGCAATCGCCGCCCCATTTGGCACCGTCGGCATGATGTACTACTTCGATCCCGGCACGAGTGCGCGAGGAAAGGAACTCGACCTCGACGTCGTGAGCTTCTACGCCCTCGGACGCGGTGGCGTGCTCGGTGACATTCCCGCGAGTGAAGTCGACGACATCTTTTTCTTCTTCAAGACCGGTGCCATCACGGGTATGTACGGCGGCGGCCGCGCGAAGCAGACGGCCGAAATCGGCGCCAAGGCTCACTTGGTTGCGGCCGAGGAGTACGCCCAGCGCACCTTCGGTGGTGTGCCGACCGAAACTCTCGCTGCGCTCAACGACGCCTGCACGGCTCTGTTCGCCACCTTGCCAAGTGGGCGCTGGCCGATTTACGACGGCTACCGCGCCTTCGGCTATTCGGGCGATGTCATCAAGGACGCCTTCCGCAACGCCATCTTGTTGCGCGAGCTCCGCGGCGGTGTCCACACCGACGCCATCAAGGCCGCGAACCTCTCATCGGCCGAAGCCTGCTTCCTCGATCACGACGGGGTCTACTTCGCGCTGCACGGCTTCCAGGAAGAAGACAAGCCCGCGGTGACCGATGAGACGCGCGCGCGTCGTCTGGCCGCCGAAGAAGACACCACGGTTCGCATGGCGAACTTGCTGGAAGTCCTCACCGACGCACAGCGTGAGGCTCTCGTCGCCGCCGGTAATGCGATGCAGGCCGCACTGGCTTCCCCGGTGGCTGCGTCGTAGGTTCCGCCATGCACCTCCGCTCGCCCAAGCCTCGCGAGTCGTTAATGACTCTCCTGGTTGGGTCGAGCGTGATGCTCGCGCTCTGGACGGCCTATCTGGCGTGGCGCCTACCGATCCGCTATCACGCCAATCACTGGGACGTGGCGTGGGTGGGGTTTGATATCGCGCAGATCCTCATGTTGCTCGGCACCGCGTGGGCGGCGTGGCAGCGGCGACTAATCATCATTCTCTTCGCCATCTGTGCCGCCATGCTCTTTGTGACCGATGCGTGGTTCGACATCGTGACGGCCACGGGTTCGGACTTCACGCGCA
Organism: Actinomycetota bacterium; assembly: GCA_009701115.1. Next base: position 4,647 of record WLKR01000093.1, read on the forward strand.
GCATCATTTCAGCCCTGCTCATCGAGATACCGTCGGCGCTGGTCTTGTTCTACGTCGCACGCCGTGCCGTGCAAAATGTGACCAATGAGTGGTGGCAGGCGCTCTTTCAGCGGGACGCCCCGCCGCCTTCGCGTTTAACCATGCGTGAATTCGAATCACCGCGCGTGACCCCAGTTGACTAGAGCGATGAGTTCTTCTTTCGACGTCGTCATCGTGGGGGCCGGTCTCGCTGGTCTGCGCGCCGCCCAGGTCCTTGAGCAACAGGGGCGTGAAGTCGTCGTTGTCGAGGCGGCCGAGCACGTGGGTGGTCGTATCTCCTCGCAGGTGATTGACGGCTTCACGGTTGACGCCGGATTTCAACTACTCAATACTTCCTACCCCGAACTTCGAGCTACGGGACTGAGAGTTGAACTCGACCTGCGCGTCTTTCCGTCGACGGTGGCCCTGCGAAAAGGTGGGCGCGACCAAATTCTGGCGCACCCCTTGCGTGATCCCCGTGGCGTGGTCCAGTCCTTATGGGGAGCCCGCCGTGATCTGGGGGATCTTTCACGGTTTGCAAAAGTTCTCGCCGGCGTTGGGCTGACTCCAACGCCGAGCTTTCTCAACGAGCCCGACTCGACAACCTTGGAAGGTCTTCGCCGCCGGGGCCTCAGCGAAACATTCATCAATGAAACGGTCCGACCATTTCTTCAAGGGGTCCTCCTCGAAAACGAGCTGGACACCTCGTGGCGTTACACCCAGTTGGTCTTACGTTCCTTTGTTCGAGGGCGGGCCGCGGTGCCTAGTGCGGGGA
>WLKR01000094.1 GCA_009701115.1 Actinomycetota bacterium
GCGCCGTCGGTGGGCGCCTTAACGACGTCCGACAGACCAGGGGTCGACTCAGTCATACGCGTACGAGCGGCGGGGGCGATGGCGTTAGCACGCACACCGTAACGACCGAGTTCTTCAGCGATGATGACTGTGAACGAGGCAATACCCGACTTGGCCGCCCCGTAGTTCGACTGACCGACGTTGCCGATGAGTCCCGAGGTGGAGCTGGTGTTGATGATGCAAGCCTTGACCTGCTTGCCCTGCTTGGCCTGCTCGCGCCAGTAGGTCGCGGCGTGACGGGTCGGCACGAAGTGGCCCTTGAGGTGCACCTTGATGACCGAGTCCCAGTCGTCTTCAGAGAGGTTGACCAAGACGCGGTCGCGGAGGATGCCGGCGTTGTTCACGAGTACGTGGAGGTCACCAAAAGTTTCGATGGCGGTGTTGATCAGACGCTGACCACCCTCCCAGTCGGTGATGTCGTCGTGGTTGGCAACGGCTTCGCCACCCATCGCCTTGATTTCGGCCACAACCTGCTCGGCGGGCGTACCTTCGCTGCTCGAACCATCGAGGTTTCCACCGAGGTCATTGACGACCACCTTGGCGCCTTCAGCGGCGAAGAGAAGAGCGTGCTCGCGGCCAATGCCACGTCCAGCGCCAGTAATAATTGCTACACGACCATCAAGAAGTCCCATGATGCTCCTTCAAACTAGAGAGATTGGACCCCACCTTAGTGGCGGCCAAGGGGCGCAAAAACGCCCTAGCGAAGCCAGAAATGGGGCGGCCGAGCGTGCGCGTGATAGTGATCAGGAATGTTGCGCATGTTGTCGTCCATCTTCCAGGCGCCCTCCCCCAAGATGGGGTCGGCCACGGCCGCTAGAAGTTGGTGCAGCGTGGCCTTGATGTCGGGTGGTGGGGACGCGTCATGGACTCGCCACACGACCATGGGCACCAGGCAGATTTCGCAGTCAGCAATCCAACAGAGGTCGTCTTCGTAGTGCCGCTTAGTTATTGGAGCGGCTTCGCAGAGATCGCAATTACTCATTTGACGGTCATGCGGACCGTGCCGTGCCACTTGATAGAAGTGCCGGGGGCCGGTGACTGAGAGACCACGGTGTGCCAGGTGCCGTTATTAGAACCCGGGCCAGTAGTCACGAAGTAGAGCTCAGCAGTGTGCATCAGGGCGAACACTTCCGTACGATTTTTACCAACGACGTTCGGCACCGGCCGGGCGCTGTGGCCGTTGGTTGGCTGCGTGGTCGATGTAGTCGACGTAGTGGCCGAGCCATTGCCGAGACTTAAGACGAGCGTCACCGTGGCACCCTTGGAAACGGAGGCTGGATTGGTCTGCGAGTCATACATGACCTTGATGACATGTCCGGCGGGCACCTTGGTGGACTTCACTGCGGCTGAAGAGGGGCAGGCCGCCTTGAGTCCTACTCCCGCCAGAGCCTGCGTCGCCGAGGCGCAGTCCATCCCAATGATGCTGGTCGGAATGGCCACTGGTGGTGCACCCTGCGAAATAGTTACCCTCAACGACTCACCCTCTTGGAGCGAAGTACCCGCATCGGGCGTCTGCGAAGCAATCATTCCGTCGTTGACGGTCGTCGAAAAAGAGCGGCCGGTGATTTCTAATTTGAAGTTGCTGTCTGAGACCACGCTCAGTGCCTGCTGCTGGGTGAGGCCAAGAACTGAAGGTACCGTGTGCGCCGGTTTAAACATGCCCGTCGCGTAGGCCCCGACTAATCCGGCCGTAACCACAAACAGCGCGGCGGCTAGAGCTGGACGGAGCCAGGACCGCTTGCGTCGGGCTGCGGGGCGATAGTTCTCAAAGTCGCCCATGGGGACTTCGCCGCTGGAACGAACAGATTCGATGCCTTCGATCAATGTCGATGGCGGAACGGGAGCCGTTTCGCCAGTCAGGACATCGGAAGAAGTGGGAGCTTGAAAACCTAAGACCGGACGCTTCGTCACCCGGGCGGCATCCGTCGGCGCGACCGTGGCCGGAGCCATCGACGCGGTATTGGCGGCCGAGCTCGAAAGGGCCCCCACCGTGGCTTGCAGACGGGTCGTGAGCGAAACGGCATCGAGGCGGAACTTCGCGTCGTAGGCGCCGGCCTGCGCCAAGACCATGTCTAACGAGCGAATACTCGGATGAGACGGCAAGGGCGTACCAATGCGGGCGGAGAGCGTTTCGGCCGGCGAACTCATTTCGTGAGGAATCGATCCGGTGATGGCCTCAAACATGACGAGGGCCAAGGTGTAGACGTCGGTCTTGCCGTCAGTCACAAGGCGTTGCGCTTGTTCGGGGCTGGCGTAACGAATATCAGTCGAAGGACCAACGTGAGATTTTGCAATGGCGGTGGCGAAGCCAAAGTCGGCCACCTTGCTTCGACCATCGGCGTCGAAGTGAATCGTGGCCGGCGACAGCGCACCGTGAACGAGTCCGCGAGCGTGGGCGTAGGCGAGTCCGTCAGCCAGTTCCAGACCCATGAGCGCAACTTTGGATTCGCTCATGACACCGTCACGGTCCAAGATGCTGCGCAGAGTGCCGCCAACTGGAAACTCGGTTACGAGGTAGGCCCCACCGGCCTCTTCGCCCCAGTCATAGATGCGGAGTACGTGAGGGTGGTTTAACGCGGCAGCGGCCGTGGCTTCCTCGCGAAATGACTCAAGAAATACCGGGTCATTGTGCAGAGCGAAGGGCGCCACGTGGATCGCAACGGGTCGCGTGAGCGATAGGTCGTCAGCGCGAAAGACGTCCGCCGTTGGGCTGGAGACAATGGGGGCTACGAGACGGTATCGACCGTTAACTATGTCGCCAATGGAAAAGGGGGAACTCATGTGCTTGTAACGATACCGAACGGTTCAAGTTCATGGGACCTTAGGAAAATTCACCGGTTTCCAGTAGGGAAGCAAAGCCTTCAGCGGTCACTACAGGGATACCCAGTTCGGCAGCCTTGGTGACTTTGCTCGCCCCGGGCGCCTCGCCCACCACAACGCAAAACGTCTTCTTGGAGACCGATCCCGGCGAGGTGCCACCCCGACTGATGATGGCCGCTTCCGCTCCATCTCGCGAATAGCCCTCGAGGGATCCCGTAACGACCACGGCCTTGCCGACAAGTGTTTGGGCGACAGTATTGATGACCTCGGGCTCGCGCAAGGCGAGACCACTGGTCTCCAGGCGCTCCAGCAGAGTTCGGTTCTCGGGGTCTTCCATGAAGGTCACCACACTGGCGGCGATCACCGCCCCCACTCCGTCGACGGCAGCGAGGTCGTCTGACGACGCGTGCAGGAGTTCTGGCATGGTGGGGAACGTCGCGGCGATGCTTCGCGCGGCGACCGGACCGACGTGACGAATACCCAAGCCGATTAACACGCGACTCAGTGGTTGTGAGTGCGATAGCGCGATGGCCTCAACGAGGGCCGTCGCGGAGAGCAGACCAAGACCTTCGAGTTCTTGTAGCGACTCAACTCGCAGTTCGTAGAGATCGGCCACATCACGAATCAACCCTGACGTCAACAGCTGGACTACGCGTTGCTCCCCGAGCCCTTCAATATCCATGGCACTACGCGAAGCGAAATGCACAATCTGCTCCCGGGTCTGGGCCGGACAGGCTGGATTCACGCAGTAGGTATCTGACTCTTCGCCGGTGCGCTCAAGAACACCTTGGCATTCGGGGCACGCCTGAGGAAACTCCCACTCCGGTGCGCGCACCGCTCCGGGGCTCGGGACGTGAGCGACGACTTCGGGGATTACGTCGCCGGCCTTACGAACAATGACGACGTCTCCAGGTCGAACGTCTTTGGCCCGAACTTGATCTTGATTGTGAAGCGTGGCCATCGAGACGGTGGAACCCGCTACGACCACCGGCTCCAACACCGCATACGGCGTGGCTCGGCCGGTTCGACCTATCGAGACCTCGATAGATAGCAGTTTGGTAGTCCGCTCCTCCGGAGGAAGTTTGCGGGCAATCGCCCATCGAGGGGCGCGTGATGTGGACCCCAGGAGATCGCGATCGGCCAATCGCGTCGCCTTAATAACTACACCGTCGATTTCGTAGGGCAGGTCGTGTCGATGTGTTTCAAACCAGCCACTAGCTTCCACCATCGCGAGCTCGCCACGCACGTGTTGCACTGTTGGAGCCACCGAAAAGCCAAAGCGGTCCAGGGCCGCGAGGGCCTGGTCGTGACCGGTAATCGAGGCCAGTTCCTCGTGGCCCTCTAAGACCACCAGCTGGTAGGCGAGAAACGAGAGGGGGCGACGAGCGGTAGCGACCGGGTCCTTCTGTCGTAGCGAACCGGCGGCCGTATTGCGAGGATTGGCGAAGAGTCGCTCCCCCGCCTGGGCCAGCGACGCGTTCAGTTGACCGAAAGCGACTTTGTCGATGTAGACCTCGCCGCGGACTTCCAGCCGCCCGGTCGATTTCACACCATTAAGCGCTTGGGGCACCGAGGCCATGGTGGCCACGTTGGCGGTGACGTCTTCACCGATACGGCCATCACCTCGGGTGGCCGAGACCGAGTACTGACCATCGACGTAGAGGATGGAAAGGGCCAGACCATCAATCTTGGGCTCAATCGAGAACTCGACATCGTCGCGACCGAGCGATTTAACGAGACGCTCACTCCACTCACGTAACTCCGCTTCGTCAAAGACGTTGTCCAGACTCAGCATGGGCTGCCCGTGACTGACTGGACTAAAGGCCGTCGAGGTCGGTGCGCCGACTCGCAGCGACGGCGAGCTCTCCACTACGAGTTCGGGGTGCGCCGCTTCTAGGCCAATTAGTTCTTTAACCATTTGGTCGTAGTCGGCGTCAGGAATAACGGGACTGTCTTCAACGAAGTACCGCTCCGAGTGAAAGGCGATCTGCTCACGCAGTTCCTCTACTCGCTTCGCCGGTGTGGTCATCGCCCTACCTGAGCCGCACCGAGCACGTGTCGGCCGGTTTCGGCGTCATAGAAGACGACGGACTGACCGGCCGAGACCGGACGAGCGGGCTCATCGAGGACGAGACGAGGTACATCACTGGTTTCCAAGGTGGCACTCACGGGACGACCATGCGCACTCCACTGCACCATGACTCGAGTGCCGTTAGGAACTTCGTCGTAGGCGAACGTGAGCGAATCGGGACGAAGGGCGAGTGTCGAGACCATGATGGCTTCGATACGGTCAACTTCAACCCGTCGGTTCTCTAGATCTACCGAGGCCACAAATCGACGCTCACCGTCAAAGCCCGGAGCAATGCCCCGGCGCTGACCGAGGGTGACCAGTTGTGCGGCCGGCACCCGGCCAACGACCTCTTGGGTCACGCGGTCAAAGACTTCGGCCGACGTCAGTTCAATGCGCTGACCGAGGAATTCTTCGCGACCGCGGCTGGCCTCGATAAAGCAGACGTCTTGCGAATCGGGTTTGTTCCACGTTCGTAAGTTGAGTCGCTCGGCGTGCACTCGCA
>WLKR01000095.1 GCA_009701115.1 Actinomycetota bacterium
GTCGGAGTCCTCGGACTCCAAGAACAGCATCTGGGCACAAATCAAGTTGGCCACGGTGTCGTCGACGCCGGTACCAAGGAAGACAATGCGCTCACGCAGCAGACGGCTGTAGAGGTCGTAGGCACGCTCGCCACGAGCCGACGACTCAACGACGGTAGGTACGAGATAGTTCTGGGCGCGGAAGAATTCATTCACAACGTCACCCTACCGACTAGTTAAGACCGAAGGCGTCAGCCTGGTTCTCGGCGAAGAGTTCCTTGTCAAGTTCGGCGCCATTGCCGTCAACGTACTTCACGTTGTCGTAGAGCCAACGGGAGGCCTTCATCTTGGCGACTTCGGCGTAGAAGGCAATCTTGCGGCCGGTCTCTTGAAGGTTGGTCCGCAGGAGTTCCGGTGTGACGTCCATGGACTCCGCGGTAATGGCGAGCTCTTGGGTCACGTCTTCTTCGGTGGGGTCGAGCCCCTGCGCCTTGGCCAGGGCACGAAGACCGAGGTCGATACGAACCGACTTCTTGGCATCTTCCTTCAAAACCTCGATCAGTTGCTCGGCCGTCTGGTTGGTCACGCGAAGGAAGGTTTCAAGGTCGAGCCGCTGACTTTCGAGGCGGTGCTCTAAGTCGTGCAGGCGATACTCAATTTCAGACTGCACGAGGGCTTCGGGCACGGCACTCTCGTCAATCAGATTGGCGAGGGCCAAGAGAGTCTGGTCACGTCGTGCCATCTGAACTTCAACGGCCTTCATGCGCGTGAGCTGATTGACCAGTCCTTCACGGAGCGCTTCAACGGTGGCGTACTCAGAGTTCTCTTCGACCCAGGCATCGTTCAGCTCTGGAAGTACTCGCTCACTAACTGCAGTGATGTCCAACTTCCAGGCCATAGCGATACCGCCAGGGCCACGACCAATCAGTTCGAGTGTCTCGCCGGCCTTGAGGCCGATGATGAGTTCGTCAACACCATCGGTAAGGGCGTCAGAACCAACGGTGTAGACGTAGTCGTCGACGTCGATGACGTTGTCCGCATCGGCGGGATCGGTACCGAGGACGTTCAACGTCACTACGTCATTGCTAACGACACCGCGCTCAACGCGAACGAGTTCGGCGTCTGACTCGCGAAGTCGGTTGATCTGCGCTTCGATCTCGTCGTCGCTGGGGCTAATCGATGGCAACGTTACGACCAAAGACTGATGGCCGGTAATGGTGAGTTCTGGTCGTACCTCTACCTCGGCAGTAAAGGAGAGGTCGCCCTGCTCTTCACCCGCAGTGATGTCGATGGTCGGCTGGGCGATTGGGTCGATCATGGTGTCGGCGACGGCGCGGGCGTAGAAGTCGGGAATCGATGAATTCAACGCTTCGGCACGAAGCACCTGTGGTCCACCGATGCGGGCTTCGATCAAGGAGCGAGGGGCTTTACCCTTGCGGAAGCCCTTGACGTTGATGTCTTCAGCGAAGACCTTCGCGGTGGCCTCGATGGCCTTTTCGACGGCGGCAGCTTCGACCTCAACGGTGAGCTTGACGCGATTGTTTTCTAGAACGGTGACTGAGGCTTGCATAAGGCTGAAAGCCTACCGGCGAGCGGGGACCCCCTGTGGGGGCTAAATCATGATGGCGAGCGCATCCGCAATCCGCTCGGCCAACTGGCGGTCCCCCTGGACATTGGTCTCGGCGGCCTGGAGAAAGGCGGCACCGGAGATTCGGCCGGCCGCTCGGCGCCAGAATAGGGCTACGGGCGTGGAAATCTCGAGATTGGGCTCCCCGGGACCCTCGGCGGCTCGGGCTCGGCCGCCTTGAATCTCAATTTCGATACTTCGACCGACCCGACCCTCCAGATTCACCCGCACCCGACTCCCCTCGGGCGCCTGAGCCTTTTTCCCAATGACGTAGGGCAGGGCCGCTTCGAAGCGGTTGATCACAATCTCCTCACCGATGCCGTGATCATCTTCAGGGAGCGCTAGCGCGTCTCGAAGATCTTGCAGATGAATCCAACTATCCAAGATTCGCGTCTCAATGAACCGGTGGTACGGTGCTTGACCCTCGGGGCTCCAGCCAACTGTGTCCCAGGCAGCCTGATCGAGCCCCTGCAGTCGAAGCAGTGTTGCTCGCGTGACCTCTCGAAACTCCTGCAACATCTCGCTCTTAGAACGTTCGCGCCGCTCAAAGACAAAGGCTTCGTTGATCTTGCCGATGTCATTGCGGACATGCTCTGGCACCTCGCTAGGCATCTCGGGGGCCGCCACTCCGGCGAGCATCAATTCAAATCCGATGAGGTGGCTCACCACATCGCGCACCGACCAACCAGGACAGGGCGTTTGGCGGTCAAAATCGCTCTCGGTAATCGAGGAAAGCAGAACGTCGGTCTTTAACCACGTCTCTTCCAGACCGTCAATTAGCCATTCGTAGGGCATGGGTCACCTTTGAACCTGAGTCGCATCGATTGCGAGTAGCGTTAGTCCCACAGATTACGACGGGAAGTAGCGCAGCTTGGTTAGCGCGCCTGGTTTGGGACCAGGAGGCCGCGGGTTCGAATCCCGCCTTCCCGACCAGACTTCACACCTCCGCGCCTGCTAACAGCCAAGTGGCGTCGCCAAATGGGCAATAAGATGGGCAAATGAACAATCTGCTCGATGTACGCAATCTTCGTACGGCCTTTCGCATCCAAGAACAGAGCGTCACCGCCGTTGACGATGTGTCTTTCTCCATCAGTGCCGGCGAGTGCTTCGGTCTCGTTGGTGAGTCGGGCTGTGGCAAGACCACGACCGGCCTGGCTATCTTGCAGCTCCTCCCCGTCAATGGCTCCATTACCGGAGGCTCCGTTTTGCTAGACGGCCAAGATTTGACCGCCCTGAGCGAGGGTGATTTGCGAAAAATTCGTGGAAATCAAATCGCTTTGATCCCCCAAGACCCCATGACGGCGCTGAACCCCGTCCACCGGATTGGCCACCAAATCGCCGAGCCCCTTCTCCTCCACCGGGGAATGAGCTACAAGGAGAGCGAGCAGCGCGTCCTAGAAGTACTCGAAATGGTCGAGATTCCATCCCCGAAAGAGCGTCTTCGCCAGTACCCGCACGAACTCTCCGGTGGTCTCCGTCAGCGCATGATGATCGCCATGGCCCTGGTCTGTGAACCCAAACTCTTGATTGCCGACGAACCGACTACTGCCCTCGACGTCACCATTCAGGCTCAGATTCTCGACATCCTGGATAATCTCCGCAAAGAACTAAAGATGGGCGTCCTACTCGTCACGCACGACATGGGTGTTATTGCCGAACGAGCCGACCGGGTCGGTGTGATGTACGCCGGCAAGATGGTGGAAGAGTCTTCGACCTCGACGCTGTTTAACTCCATGCGCCACCCCTACGCCCAGGCTCTCCTGGCCGCAGTCCCCTCATCGACCGCCAAGAAGAATGTGCGCTTGGCCTCGATCGAAGGCATTCCGCCAAGCCTCAGCAGCCTCCCCGTGGGCTGTCGCTATGCCGAGCGTTGCACTTTCGTACAAGACCAGTGCCGCACCGAGCAGCCCCCCATGGCCGACCAGGACTCAAGTCACATCTACGCCTGCTTCAACCCCGTCAATGGACCCTCACAGATTGCCGCCGTTGAGATTCGACGGAGCGAATCAGCGCTAGATGTTGTTCAAAAGCCACTCCTCACGGTGACCTCCCTCGTAAAGGAGTTCCCCGTCGGCTCCGCTCTAAGCCTTCGGAAGAACAATCGTGTAGTGCACGCCGTGTCGGACGTTTCGTTCGAAATCCGTCAAGGTGAAACCTTTGGCCTCGTCGGTGAATCCGGTTGCGGCAAGACCACCATTGGTCGCCTCATCACTGGCATTGAAGACCCCACGAGCGGCTCTATCCACTTCGCCGACAGTGAGACCGACGGTAAGAAGGGGCGCGAACTGCGCAAGGCCTTGGCTCGTGAACGTCAGATGATGTTCCAGGACCCCTACGCCTCGCTCGACCCGCGCATGCGCGTTGGCGAGATCATTGCTGAGCCCTTGGCCATTCAGGGCCGGGTCACAGCGAAGGCTCGCTACATCCGTGTCATGGAACTCTTCGACAAGGTCGGACTGGATAAGTCAGCCATCGACCGCTTCCCTCACGAATTCTCCGGTGGCCAGCGCCAGCGCATCGGTCTCGCCCGAGCACTCGCACTCGACCCACGACTTATCGTTGCCGACGAGCCGGTGTCAGCGCTCGACGTTTCGATTCAGGCGCAGATCCTGAACTTGATGGGCGATCTCCAGCAGGAAATGGGACTTTCTTACGTATTCATCTCCCACGACCTCGCGGTGGTGCGATTTATTGCCCAGCGCGTCGGCGTTATGTATCTCGGCCAGCTGGTCGAAGTGGGAGATATCAACTCGGTCTTCGACACCCCAGCGCACCACTACACCAGCGCCCTTATCGGTTCTGCCCCCACGCCAGACCCTGACGCCAAGAAGGCCATTGGGAATGATCGCATCCGCCTCATGGGTGAGCTGCCAAGTCCTATTGACCTACCGACGGGTTGTCGATTCAATACCCGCTGCCCCGCGGCCACCGACCTCTGTCGGACCACCGAGCCGCAGCTGGAAACGATTGGTAACGACCACCAGGTGCGTTGCCACTTCCCACTCCACAAGGGTTCAGTAGCCGCTCAGTAGTTCTGCCGTTGGCGGTTGTGAATAAAACCGAAGCGCGGACAAGCACCGAGTCGATTTACGGGCGTGAGCAATTGCTCCAGAGATTGAACTGATGTCGACATTTGCAGGGAATGCTCAACTCGGAAAACGAGTTGCGCCCAACGAGGGTCTGCAATGCAAAACGACTACTACTGCGTGCGCAGTCGAACCTCAAAGACGTCTCGCAGGGCGTCGCCAACGTAGTTGAACGAGACCACTAGGAACAAGAAGATTGAAGCCACGGGGTAGACCTGCCACCACTGGTTCAGTTGGATCGACTGAACACCAGTGTTCAACATGGTCCCCCAGTCGGTCTTCGGCAGTGGAACACCCAATTGCAAGAAGCCCAAGGCCGAGAGAGCCAGGATGGAATCACCGACGGTGAAGGTTGTGACCGTAATGAGAGTGCTCACCGAATTCGGCAGCACATGGCGACGGATGATTCTGGTGTTGCTGCCACCCATTGAGCGCACGGCGCTGACGTACTCCCGGTTGCGAAGTGCAAGGGCTTCGGATCGCGTCAAGCGGGCAACTCCGTACCAACCAGTACCACCTAAGACCAGTACTAGCAAGAGCTCCGAACGATTAAACACGGCCATAAGGGCCAGCAGGAGAAACAGCCCTGGAATCGCGAGAAGCGCGTCAACGATACGCATCAGCACGGCGTCGATAGCACCACCGCGGTACCCCGAAATAAGTCCGTAGGCAGCGCCCCAGGTCATAGCCACGAGGGCAGCCAGCAGGCCGACCTCGAGAGAAGTCTGA
>WLKR01000096.1 GCA_009701115.1 Actinomycetota bacterium
GCACCTCGAGAAGTCGTTGGACTGCGTCACGCACCCGAACAGTGCCGGCCACGTCGTGGACGCGCAGGATACGACAGCCCGCCGTGATGCCCAGGGCCGAGGCGGCCAACGTCGGTTCGCGACGCTCAGTTACGGGTAGGTCAAACATGACACCGAGGAATGTTTTGTTTGAGGCCGAGAGCAAGAAGGGGTAACCCAGCGCGGCGAACTCGGCCGAGTCACGGAGGAGTTGTAACGACTGTCCCGCCGTTTTCCCGAGGTCCATTCCAGCGTCGAGAATGATCCGGTCCGAGGCCACGCCGGCCGCTAGTGCCCGGTCGCGTCGCTCCAGGAGAAACTCCTTCACCGAGGCCGTGACGTCGTCGTACTGCGGGTTGGGGTCAGCCACCCGAGGACGAAGTCGAATATGGGTCGCCACGACCGTGGCGCCGGCCCGGGCCGCGACGGGTAGGTAGTTGTCATCGGCGAATCCACTGATGTCATTGCCGATAACGGCACCAACACCAAAACAAGCTTCGGCCACGGAGGCGCGCCAGGTGTCAACGCTGATGGGCGTATCGAAACGGCGACGGAGTTCCTCAACAGCGGGCACGACGCGCTCGAGCTCTTCGGCTTCGCCAACCTCTTCACCAGGCCCGGCCTTCACGCCGCCAACGTCCAGTAGATCGGCACCGTCGAGGACGAGCTGTTCGGCGCGAGTGAGAAAGGCGTCGAGATCAAAGGTGGCGGCCGGCGCGAAGAAGGAGTCCTTCGTTCGATTCAAGATTCCCATCACCAACGCCCGGTGCGTTACATCAACGACCTGTTCACCGAGACGCATCACGAGCGGTGCGGTCGGGACGTAGGGCTTCATCAGTACAGGCGATTGGCGAGACGTCGGCGGTAGACGACAAAGCGGGGGTCCTCGGGACCGAGGGCATCGAGGATCTCGAGCAGCTTGGCCCGATCGGCCTCATCGGTGATCCCACTCTCGAGGAGCGAGTCAAGGGTGGCGTCCAGGTCACCGGAGATATCAATACCGGCCTGGCCAATACGGGCGCGGGCCATCAGCGTGGCGAAGACGGCGCTCGAGGCGTAGGGCTCCAGCAGAATAAGGACGTCTTCGAAGCGGCCCTCGTTTAACCAGAGCGTGGCCAGTGCCGTCAGCACATCAACGTTGGATGGATCCAACGTCATTGCTTGCGTCAACGAGGCTTCGTCACCCTGGGCAATCAACGCAGCGAGGGGCGAGGAGGCGGGTGCGAACTCGGCCAACCAGGCACGAATTTCATTCTCGGGCTTGGCGCCGACAAACTGGGAAACTATCTTTCCCTCCACGATGGCAAAAACGGCGGGGATGCTCTGCACCTGGAAGGCTTCCGAAACGCGCTGATTGGCATCGACGTCGACCTTGGCCAACACCACACCACCGTTGGTCTCGTCAATGACCTTCTCCAGAATTGGTCCAAGGGTCTTGCAGGGCCCACACCATTCGGCCCACAGGTCGACAACGACGGGGGTCGTCATGGAGCGTTCCATGACCTCTTGGCTAAACGTGGCGTCAGTGACATCAATCACGACTTCAGCCTAACGGTGCGGTTCTCGAGGGGGCGAAAGTAGGGGGTAGAAATCACTACTAATCTCGCCATCTATGAGCACAGAGGTAATGGGAATCAATCACGACCACGTCACAGCCTGGATGGAGTCGAATGTCGGCGCCGTGGCCCCTCTGACATTTGAACTGATTGCCGGTGGACGCAGCAACCTCACCTACCGCGTGACCGACGCGGCGGGTAAGCAGTTCGCTCTTCGCCGACCCCCCACCAGCCATGTTTTGCCCACCGCGCACGACATGGTTCGCGAACACACGATTATCAGTGCCCTCTCACCGCTCGGCATTCCCGTCGCCACCCCACTCGGGCTCTGCGTAGACGAGGCCGTCAACGAGCGTCCCTTCTACGTCATGGAGTTCGTCGAAGGCGCCATTCTGCGTGACCGCCGACAGGCCGAAGACGCCTTCGCCCTCGGTGACCGCTTCCGCATTGGCGCCAACCTGGCCCAGACGCTGGCCCAGTTGCACGACGTCGATGTTGTCTCGGCCGGACTTGGCGATCTCGCCCGTCACGACGGCTACATCGAACGTCAGATTCGTCGTTGGCGCGGACAGTACGAGCAGATGCACGTTGAGGGTGTCGAACACGGCGGACTCGTCGAAAGCGTCGGCGACCAGCTCGCGGCCAATATCCCCACCCAGCAAAAGGTCGCCGTAGTGCACGGTGACTACCGATTGGACAACACCGTCTTAAACGAACAGGGTCAGATTCGAGCCATTCTCGACTGGGAGATCTGCACCCTCGGTGACCCTCTCGCCGACCTCGGACTGCTGCTTGTCTATTGGGCCGAGCCGGCCGATGGTACCGCCGCACTCTTGGGCGCCGCACCCACGACGGCTGATGGCTTTATGACCCGCAAGGAAGTGTTGGCCGCCTACTCCCAGCACACCTCACTCGACGTCAGCCAGGTCGGTTTCTATCAGGCCTTCGGCTACTGGAAGCTGGCCTGCATTCTTCAGGGTGTCTTTGCGCGCTACAGCGCCGGTGCGACGGCCGGTGACACCGGCAGCGTGGCCGAGTTCCCCAAGCACATCGCCCTGCTCGCCGAAACGGCGAAGCGCACCCTCGAGGAGGCGTAGTGGACGGCAACGAGTTCGATCGCATTCTCTACTTCAACGACCCCGTCCTGCACGAGCCCGTGCTGATCGTGGGTCTCGAAGGTTGGATTGACGCCGGCTTTGGCGCCAACGCCGCCATCAACTCCCTCATGTCGACCATGAACACCGAGATCATCGCCATGATGGAGACCGAGTTCTTCATCGACCAGCGCGCTCGTCGTCCGATTGTCCAGATCGTCAACGGCGTCACGACGAATCTCACGTGGCCCGAGATTCAGGTCCACCACGGCCGCGACGGAGATGGTGCTGACGTACTGACCCTCACCGGTCCCGAGCCCGACTTTCACTGGGGCGACTTTGTTGACCTTGTCGTTGAGATGTGCGAGCGCCTCGGTGTCCGCATGGTCGTTGGTCTTGGGGCCTTCCCCGGTCCCGTTCCCCACACTCGCCCCCTGCGCGTCGTCGGCACTGCCCCCGCGGCCAGTGCCCATCTCCTCCACGCCGTGACCGCCGTGGACGGTGAGCTCGAGGTGCCGGCCGGCATCATGGCCGCCATTGAAATGGGATGTGCCGAAGCCGGCATTGAAGTAATGACCCTCTGGGCTCGTGTGCCGCACTACGTCGCCTCCATGCCCTACCCAATTGCCTCAGCCGCCCTCATTGACGCCGTCGCGGCCGTAGCCGGTCTCACCGTCTCCTCCGCTGAACTACGGGCCAAGGCCGAAGAGACCCGTCAACGAGTGGATGACCTCGTTGAGAACAATCCCGACCACGAATCGATGGTGCACAACCTCGAGTCCCAAGCCGACGAAGTAGAGCCACCGGCCGAAGTGGACATTCCCTCCGGTGACGAGTTGGCCGAAGAGCTCGAACGATTCTTGCGAGACCAGCAGAACTAATTACAAGACGTCGGCTTGCTCCATGCTGATGCCGAGGCCCAGGGCGTAGCCCTCGAGGAAGAGTTCACACTCACGCTGGCGTGGGTGGCGATTAGCTATGTCGTAGAAGGCCTTGTTGTGGTCGGCCTCGTGGAGGTGGGCCAACTCGTGAACCAATACGGCGTCGACCACCCAATCGGGGCATTGGCGCATACGTGTGGAGACTCTGATTTCACGAGTCGCCGGCGTGCAGGAGGCCCACCGGCTCTTTTGATTCGAAACCCACCGGACCGATGAGGGCAACACGCCATCGGTGTAGAGATCGGCCAAGACGGCTACCCGCGCTTCAAGCGCGGCGTCGCTGGCCATGACCTGAGGGCGTTGCGTTAAGAGTCGCTGCACCAATTCGTCCACGAAGACATCGCGGGCCCGACCCTTGAGTCGCGCGGGAATCTGCACGATGACCCGACTACCCGACCAGTGGGCGTTGCCCGTCTTGGTCCGGCGCGTCGAGGCGCGGATTTCGACTTCTGGACGGTCGAACTGTGGCGGTTGAACTACGACCGCGTCACCGTTGCGCTTGGCACTCACGGAACGATGTTCACCAGTTTGGGCGGACGAGCAATGACTCGACTAGGGGCCGAACCACCGAGCAGCGTCGCAATCGACGGTTCAGCTAAGGCGGCCGCGATGGCCGCCTCTTCAGAGATGTCGGCCGCAACTTCGAGACGGGCCTTAACCTTGCCGGCGACCTGGATGACCATCGTCACAGTGTCGTCTACCAACATGGCGGGATCGGCCGTGGGCCACGACTTGGCGTGCACGAACTGGTCGTCGCCGTGGCGTCGAGCCCAAAGTTCGGCCGCCACGTGGGGCGCCATGGGGGCGAGCAATAGACACATGGTGTCGAGCGCTTCATCGAAGGTCGCCCGATGGGCTCCGTGGGAGTCACGAGCCCACTTCGAGAGAGCGTTCAGGAGTTCCATCAGTGCGGCGACACCGGTGTTGTAGCCCCACTTTTCAAAACCCTCGGTCACTCGAACAATCGTCTTGTGTGTGGCGCGGCGAATCGCGAGGTCCGTATCATCGGCCACGTCACGCCAGACCACATCTTCCAGTTCGGCGAGGCGCCAGAGACGGTCGATGAAGCGGGCACAGCCGTCAATGACGTCGTTGGTCTGATCGGTCCAGTCGAAGTCCTCGTTTGGCGGTCCCACGAAGAGGTGGAAGAGGCGTAGACCGTCGGCGCCAACCGACTCGTAGTACTGCTGAGGGGCGACGAGGTTGCCCTTGGACTTGCTCATCTTGGATCCGCCCATGCGAATCATGCCCTGGGTGAAGAGCTTCTTAAAGGGCTCCCGAGGCAGACCCGGAGCCAAACCGACGTCGACCATGGCCTTCATGTAGAAACGGGCGTAGAGCAGGTGCAAGATGGCGTGTTCGATGCCACCGATGTACTGATCGACGGGCATCCACTTGGCCGCTTCCGCCGGGTCAAATGGCTTACCGGGTGTGAAGGGGTCGGTGAATCGCAAGAAGTACCACGACGAGTCGGTAAAGGTATCCATCGTGTCGGCTTCTCGACGGGCCGGTCCACTACAGGTAGGGCAGGTGGTGTTACGGAAGCCCTCGTGGGTCGCCAGCGGCGACTGGCCCGACTTATTCATCGCCACGTCGTCGGGGGCCACGATGGGCAGCTGCTCGACCGGTACAGGCACGATGCCGCAACCGTCGCAGTAGACAACCGGAATGGGGCAGCCCCAGAAACGCTGGCGAGAAACGAGCCAGTCGCGAAGTCGGAAGTTGACCTTCGATTCGCCGGCTGCATTCTTGACGACGAACTCAATAGCGGCCTTTTTGGCGGCATCCACGTCAAGGCCA
>WLKR01000097.1 GCA_009701115.1 Actinomycetota bacterium
CCCCCGCCTTAACCCGCCGTTCAATCTCGTGGCGAACGGCAATCGATGACGTGGCGTTGCTCTGAGCCACCGAGAGCCCCTCGCAGGCCGGACAACGCACGATTGATTCGAGGTGCGCAATACGGCGCTCCGTTGGAGACGTCGTCGTACTGGTGGTGAAGATAGTGAAGAAGACGACTACGAATGCCGCCAGCCAGAGCCGGAAGGTCTTGGCGATTCGGGTCATGTCCCGATTCCGTTCAGCGCGGCCGTGAGTTGCGCCGAGGTCGTCTCCCCGAAGAAGACTGCGGCAATATGACCGCTGCGATCGATGATGTACGTCGTGGGAGGGCTCGTAACGCCGTAGGAGTTGGCAATCTCGCCTCTGGTGTCGACGACCGACGTGTAGAGACTGCCGTAGTTCTTTTCAAAGGCCGCGGCTGCGGATGTTGAATCATTAAAGACCACGCCGACCACAGTCGCCCCGTGAATTTGCTGTTGCTCCCAAGCCAAAGTCGAGAGTTCGGGGCCTTCGCTCTTGCACGGTCCGCACCACGAGGCCCAGAAATTTACGACAACGAGCTGACCGCGATAGTCGGTCAAATCGAAACTCTGGCCGCGCAACGTGGTACCCGCGATGGATGGAGCCACGTGACCGATGAGTGGGCTCGGCTGTTCATTAGCGTCCTTCGCTGGCTGGCGCGTCGCAAAGAAGAGTGACGTAGCCACCACGAGAACCGTGGCGACCATGCCAAGAGTGCCCACGGCGCGCGACTTCACTTGTGGTCCTCTCGGCGGCGAACGAAGGAGAGCATCGAACCAAATCCAATGGTCAACCCGCCGATCCACAGCCACACTAAGAGTGGCTCCACCGTGACACCGATCACTACGGATCCGGCTGGTAGGTCATCAGCGACTTGAGCCCCTGAGGAAGTTCCCGTACCGCCGACGGCATCAAACGTGAGGTAGACGTCACGCCAAAAGTTTGAAGAGATGGCCGGTGTGCCAACGGTCTGACCGTCACGACCGTGGAACGTAGTGATCGCGGGGTGGAGCGGACTCTGCCCGTTCACCCGAACTGAAAGCTCAGTGGCGTCGCGTAGCTCATCGTGAACGTCACGTAGTCCGAGGTAGGTAATGCGCTCCCCGGCCACCACGGTGGACTGTCCCTCGGCGAGAGCGACTTCGGTCTTGGTGGCCAACGTGGTCGAAGAGACAATGCCGAGCGCCAACATCACGACGCCCAGGTGGACAACCATGCCGCCGGCCGTTGGGCCTAAGAGGCCACGAAGCCAGTTATCGCCACGCTGACGAGCACTACGCACTGAACCAGACAGCGTTCGCAAGGCCGTACCCGCGGCGGCGGCCGCAAGGAAATAGGCCAGCAGCAGTGCGGGACGATGAATGCCCGCCAGCCAGATCACCACAACGACGGCGAGGGCGAACCAGGCCGAAGTTCTCAGTCGACTCCACAGCACGTGCCGATCGGTCTTGCGCCAGCCCGCGAGTGGTGCCAGGGCCATGAGTGAAAGCACGAGGACTCCCACCGGAACCGAGACCTTCGCAAAGTACGGCGCACCCACGGTGACCTGACCACCATTGATGGCCTCGTAGAGCAGGGGGAAGGCCGTGCCGACCAGCACGACGATGGCAAAACCGACAAACAGGATGTTGTTCGCCACGAAGAGACCCTCTCGTGAGAGTGCGGCATCCACGCCAACGGGAGAGCGGAGACGATCTCCCCGCCACGAAATCAGCGCCGCGCCTCCGCCGATCGTGACGGCGAAGAAGCCAATCAGGATTGGACCGAGAGTCGAGGATGAGAAGGCGTGCACACTTTGGAGAACACCAGAGCGAGTGAAGAACGTACCGAGAATGGTCAGCGCAAATGTGGCGATAGCCAGTGAGAGGTTCCACACGCGAAAGAGACCCCGTCGGTCCTGCACGATGATGGAGTGGACGTAGGCCGTCGCCGTTAGCCACGGCAAGAGGGCTGCGTTTTCTACCGGGTCCCAACCCCAGAAGCCACCCCAGCCCAAGACTTGGTAGCTCCACCAGGCACCCAGCACGATGCCGACGCTCAAGATGCCCCAGGCCAGCACGGTCCACTGGCGAAGCCGGATGGGCCACCGCTCATCAACCCGTCCAGTAATCAGCATGGCTACCGCGAAGACGAAAGGAACCGTAAAGCCCACGAAGCCGGCGTAGAGCAGTGGGGGGTGGGCCGCCACGAGTGGATTGTTTTGCAACAGGGCGTTCGGTCCGGCACCCTGTGAGGAGTGAATGGGATTCGGTACGAAGGGATCAGCCGGTCCGGCCATCAGGCCCACGAAAAAGGCCGCCACGGCAAAGAACACCAACGTGGCCCACTGCACAACGCGATCGGCCGCGTCGTGGCGGTAACGACTGATCACGACCACGAGCAACGCCGCCAGCAACAGTGCCCACAACAAGATGGAGCCCTCGAGGGCGCTCCACATTCCCGTCATGGAATAAATCGTGGGGGTGAACGTGGCGTTGTTTTCGGCCACGTACGCGAGATCGAAGTTGTGCGTCAGTAGTGCGACCTGCATGACAACAACCGCCGCGAACGTACTGGCCAACCCCACGATGGCAATGGTCAGCGGTGAGCCACTCTTGTTGCGACGAATGCGGACTCCCTGGACTATGACGCCCATCAAAAAGGCCAGCAGGGCACCGTCTACGAAGAGGCGTCCGAGCGTCGAGGCCGTCATTGGACCGTACCGTCGGATCCCTTAACACGCCCAGGGTTCTTCTCGATGTACTCAGCGCTGTGCTTCACCATGATTTGATTCGCGTGAAACGAATATGAAGTTGGCGAAGTGAACGATCCAACCACCACGACGGGAATGCCGGCCCGGAAAAGTTGGGGCGGCGTACCAACGGCCGTAACGGTGACCAACTCAGTCTTAGCGCCTCGGATGGTGAAGGTGGCGCCCTGCGATGTGCGCTCCACCGTGCCCTTGACGACCATGCCTTCGAGTCGTATTTCCCGAGTGCCGATGCTGGTTCGATCCTGATAGACCTCGCCCACGGTCTTGAAATAGTTGAGGGACTGCAGCATGCCCTGACTCAACATGACGCCAATAACGATTACTAAGAGGGCCAGAACGACCCACGTGCGTCGAGAACGCTTCGTCAGAGTCGGCGAGACGGGCGTGAGGTCCAGAGAAGATTCAGTCGTCACGACGTCGAGACCGCCGCCACAGAGAAACGGCGTAAGCGCCCATGGCGATCACCGTAACCAGATACCCCGCATTGACATAGCTCATGATGCCGACTCCGTCCGTCGGGCCTGAAGGGCGGCATCGAGTTCAGAGTCGCGCTGTCCCGCTTCACTTTCGGCGATGCGATAGCGAGCACGAACCATCCACGCAAAATCCAGCGAGAACGCAATGAAGCTCAGCAGGAGCGTCCAGGCCATCGAACCGTGAATCTTGAGGTGGCGATTCTCCGTGAAGACGGTGGCTCCTTGGTGCAGCGTGGTCCACCACATAACCGAGAAGTGAATAATCGGAATATTGACGGCCGTGAGGATGGCAAAGACGGCGCTGCGCTTAGCGCGTACTTGAGGATCATCATTGGCCCGCCGCAACGCAAGGTAGCCGAGCATCAAGACTCCGAGAACGGCAGTTGATGTCAGTCGGGCATCCCAGACCCACCACACACCCCACGTGGGGCGACCCCAAATCGAACCGGTGAGGAGTGTTAGGCCGATGAAGAGTGTGGAGACTTCGACGGCCGACGCGGCGACGCGATCGGCAACCATTGAGCGAGTGCGGGGCCAGAGATAGAGAGCGCTAGCGATGGTCGCAGCACCGAATGAGAGGTAGAGGGCAACCCACGCCTGAGCGGGGTGGATGTAGACCAGGCGTGCGAGCTCACCTTGGACTTTGTCTGGGGGCGTAATGAAATAGCCCATTACAAAAGTGGCCACGGAACTCGCGAGAGCGAGCGGGCCTAGTGCGCGTCGGGTGAGTTGTTTCATCATGATTCCTCTAATGCACCGTAAAGGAGAAGACCCACACAGGCGTACGCTCCCAGAGCAATACCCAAGAGCCAGACCCAACGGGCCAACGGACCCGCTGTGATAAGCGACGAGAAGGCCCGCTCCCCCGCAATGAGCACGGGGGCGAAGGCCGGCAGGGCCAGGGCGGGCAGGAGCGTGCCCGCATTCGCGCTGGAGGCCGCAATTCGGCCGTAGAGTACGCCGGCCAGCGACAGGGTGGCCGTGGCGAGCAGCAGGACGGGCAGAGTCAAGATGCCGGCGTGCAGCGGAACGTGGAGCAGCACCGTTGAGCCGGCTAACAATGCCGTGCCCACAATCGATAACTGAATGAACATCGCGAGCCCCTTGCCCAGAAAAACTGCGCCGGGATCGATTCCTAACATCTGCACGGAAGTAGCGGTCCCGCGCGATGACTCCAACTGGCTGGTGCGATTAATAACGAGTAGCGCGACCAACATCATCACGATGTAAAAGAGACCTGGGGCCAGTTTGGCTTGCGTTGATGCGTTGGGACCAACCGCTAAGCCGCATAAAACCAACGTCATGAGCCCAAAGGGAGCCACCTGCCAGAGCAGTACGCGACTGCGCCGCTCGATGAGGAGATCTTTCTGTGCCACCAAAAGTACGAGGCGGATCACGATGCATTCTCCACGATTCGTCCGCCCACCATCACAATGGACGAGGCGTTGGTTTCGGCGGGTAGAGCGCCATGCGACGTTAAGACGACTGTCGCTCCGCTCGATTGCGCAACCGTTATCAGCTGGCTGATGAGGTCTCGACCTTCTTCATCCAAACTGGCGTAGGGCTCGTCCAGCAACCAGAGTTGAGGGCGGCGAACCAAAAGCCACGCCAGCGAGACACGGCGTTGCTGACCGGCACTCAATGATTTCAGAGGCACCTGGGCTCTATGGCCCAGGCCAACTCGCTCAAGTGCTGAAGGGATGAAATCTCCGTCGGCCCCGGTGGTGCGTGCCGCGAAGAGCAAATTCTCAGTCGAACTGAGGTCGGGGTAGAACGAGGTTTCGTGACCGAGCCACCCGACGTGGCGTCGTAGTTCTCGCCGTTCCGCTGAACAGATATTCAGCCCCAAGACCGTGCCGCTGCCACGGCTCGGCACTTCGAGGCCAGCCAGCAGGCGGAGCAGAGTCGTCTTGCCGGCGCCATTTGGTCCGGTGATGACATAGGCCTTGCCATTCTCCAGCGTGAGATTCACGCCCGAGAGAAGTGGAAAACTACCCGTCGTTACAACGACATCGCAGAGCGAAGCGACTGTCACAAGATCCGCGCTAACGAAATCGTTAGCGCTGGAGCGCCTTGAGATCTGACGCCACCATCATTTCGACCAGTTGCGTGAAATCAACGTCTCGGCGCCAGCCCAGTACTCGCTCGGCCTTA
>WLKR01000098.1 GCA_009701115.1 Actinomycetota bacterium
AGGGCCGACTGGGGCTTGGAGACTTCAACGCCGGAGCGTTCTACGGCTCGACTCATGGTGATGTAGTTGTCGAGAAAGACGTCCTCACCGCCGACGCCGCGGAGAATGCGGAGTCCGGCCACAGTGTCTGATCCCAGGGCGGCCAACTTGCCGGAGACTTCGCGCTGGGCCCGCTGCCGCTCGTGGAGAGGCTTCATCAAGGGACGCGTCGCAGAAGTCAAGATCGGAACGCCAATCAAGACGATGAGGCCCAGCTTGACCGAGGTCGAGAGCAAGATGATGCTCACCACGAGCCAGGAGGCGAGTGCGCCTATGAATCGGGGCATGACGTCAAAGGCGCCGCCGATCCGCATCGCGTCCATTGAGACGGTCCCAACGATGTCGCCGGGCTGGATTTCATTGGTCACGGCGGTACCGGCCGTGGAGAGGTGTCGGCCGACCAACTGGATAGATCGGTACGTGGCGGTGAACCAGTTCGTAACGGCGAACTGGTGGCGCATGGCGCCGCTAACGGCCTGAACGATGCCCAGGCCCAACACGATTGCTGCTGAGCGCACCAAGGAGGCCGAATCCCGGTGCTTCATGCCGTGGTCGATGGCTGAACCTACGGCGGACCACAACAGGGCCTGCGAGAGCATCCAGGTAATACCAAAAACAACCCCAGCAAGAAGAAGCCATTTCTGCTGCCGTCCGAGCCAGAGGAGGTAGCGCAACGGGGTAGCGGTGTTCGGCGTGCCAGGGTCAACAGATGGGAGTTCTTTATACGGCAGAAGTGGCATAAATGTCGTTTTTCGCTAGAGGTTGAGACTAGTTGGCACGTCAGGCGGGCCGCCTCGGCATCAATAGCACTCCAAAGCTCCAACGCCACCACGGCCGGTTTCACTTTGTATTAATAAACCGCACGTATATGGTTTGCCTATGACGCAAATTGATCCATGGGTGAGCGATGAGTTATCCCCGGTCATGCCTCGACTTTCAATCGTCTTAGTAGTCGCAGTCTTGGTAGGGGCTTCAGCCCCAGCGCTTGTGATTATCGCGACCTGGTTGTTCGGTGGTTATCCCAAGGAAGCGTCAATCGCGCTGATCTACTGCTCGACTCCCCATCTTGTTGCCTACCTAGCATGCAAGAAGCCATCTGCATTCATAGGAAGAGTCGCATTTTTGCGATACATGCTTTGGGCTACCTGCCTAACCATCGTTCTCGTCACGCCTCTATCGACGATTCTGTTCTTGCTGTAACAACTGGCGCTGCATATCTTGCGGCGTAGCTGCGCTTCTGATTTTGGGCGACGGTCGCCTTGCTTAGAGTCTCGAGAGCGAACACGTTGGGATGGGTATGTAAGTGGACGGTGAGCTGACCTATAGGCGGGGTTCTGTCCTCTCTCTTGCGAGAGATGTGTAGCCATCCATCTATGCGGTCCACCTTGGGAATGTCCGGTTTCCCGAACGGACGAGCCGCCCATTTCCCACGTTTGACCTTGCTCCGGGTGGGGTTTACCTAGCCGCGCCGGTTGCCCGTCACGCTGGTGCGCTCTTACCGCACCGTTTCACCCTTACCTGTGCCTTGCGGCCATCGGCGGTCTGTTCTCTGTGGCACTTTCCTGCGAGTCACCTCGACACACATTTCGCGCGCACCCTGCTCTGCGGAGCCCCGACCTTCCTCACTCATTGTTACCAATGAGCGCGACTACCCAGTCGGCTCACCGTCCGCCTCTATTCTCGCACGCCGTTCCAAGGGGCGCAATGCCGTCAAAATCCCCGATTCGCCGGTAGCCTCCCTCCGTGGCCATGGACCTTGGAACTTCGAGCGATTCGCCCTTCAGCGTCTCGGACTACCTCGAAGAAGTCGGCACCGTTTTGGCCGGCGAGTTCGGCCGTTCCCAGCAACGCTGGATCCGCGGGGAACTCACGAAAGACCCCTACGAAAAGCGACACCTCTACCTCGACGTCAAGGACGCCAGTGGAGCCGAGGCCCTACTGCGGGCCAAGTGTTGGGAGTCAGTCTGGTCACCCATCAAGGCCCGTCTGCGCGAACAGGGTGTTTCGTTAAAGGCCGGCACGGTTATCAACTTCCTGGGCTACATCGATATCTACAAGCCCCGTGGCGAGATGTCAGTCACCATCACCAAAGTCGATGTCGATGCCATGCTGGGCGATGCCGCCCTCAAGTTGGCCGAACTACTCAAGCGTCTCACGGCCGAAGGCGTACTCGCGGCCAACAAGGAGCTCTTTGTTGCGGAGATGCCCCTCAGGGTGGGACTCGTCGGCAGTCCTCAGACTGAGGGCTACAAGGACTTCCTGGGCCAACTTGATCGGTCCGGTCTCGCCTTTGAGGTGACCGTGGTTCCGACCACGGTTCAAGGCGACAGTGCGCCACCGGCAATAGTGCAGGCCCTCCAAACACTCGACACACTCTCGCTGGACGTCATCTGCATGATTCGAGGTGGGGGCTCCAAGGCCGACCTCGCTTGCTTCGATGATGAAGAGGTGGCCCGCGCCATCGGCGCGGCCTCGACGCCAATCTGGACCGGAATTGGCCACACGGGCGATACTTCGGTGGCCGACTTGGCGGCCAACTACTTCGCCATTACCCCAACGGAACTTGGTGTTCACCTCGTGCAGCGGGCCACCGAGGCCTACGTGCGCGGCGTCACCGATCCAGCGACGCGACTTCTCGAGGCCACACGCGAGGTCCTCGACGACGCCACTCAGCGCGTTCAGTCGGCCCGACGTGAGATTCTCTCCACGGCCCGCAATCGCCTCACCGCCGAACAGCGTGCACTGCGTCACCACTCGAGCACCATGGTGCGGGCCGCTCGTTCAGTGTTGAGTGCCTCGGCCGATCAACTCGCCGCCACTCGCCAACTCTTTGCCGCGTATGACCCGCAACGCCGACTGGACCAGGGTTGGTCCATCGTCACTGCGGCCGACGGATCGATTGTGAGTTCAATCGATCAGGTTGCCGTCGGGGTGGGACTCACCGTGCGAGTGAGCGATGGAACGATTGAAACAACCGTGAATGACAAGAAGGGAACAACACATGGCTGACGTGGGCTCATGGGAAGTAGCTACCAAGGAATTAGACGAAATCGTGGAGTACTTGGAGGGTCCTGACGTCAACGTTGACGACCTCATCACCAAGCTGCAGCGCGGCGCTGAGATTATCGAGGCCCTCGAAGCCCGACTCACCGCCACCAAGGCCAAGGTGGAGGAGATTGCCCCCCGCGTTGATCGCGGCGACGAATGACCGATCGCCTCTACTTCCGCCAGTGGCTGGCCGGACGGGACTTTGCCGTTGGCAACCAGCTGGCCCGTCAGATGGTGAACTTCGTCTACGCCATTGGGGACCACGAAACCGGTGAAGCCGTTCTGATCGACCCGGCCTACGCCCCGGGGGAACTTGTGGGGATGGTGGAGGCCGATGGCCTCAAGGTCAATGGCGTTCTCGCGACCCACTACCACTTCGATCACGTCGGTGGCGAAATGAGCGGACACGCCGTAGCCGGAATCGCAGAACTCCTCGGGATTATTGACGTCCCCATCCACGTGCAGATTGAAGAGGTGCCCTGGGTCGAGCGATGCACCGGCGTAGACGCCAGTCATATGAGCGCCCACGCCTCGGCCGACAAATTGATGGTTGGCGCCATTGAGATTGAACTCATTCACACACCGGGCCACACTCCCGGCAGTCAGTGCTTCTTGGTGGACGGCAAACTGGTGAGTGGGGACACCCTGTTTCTTGAGGGCTGCGGGCGCACCGACCTACCGGGATCAGACCCCGAAGAGATGTATCGCACGCTCCAGCAGCGACTGCTACGAATCAGCGATGACACCGTGATCTATCCCGGTCACCTGTACTCCCCAGACTCCTCGGCTCCAATGGCCGAAGTTCGCAAATACAACTACGCCATGGCTCCAACGACGGCTGAGCAGTGGCTCGCCATGTTCGCTCGATGACGTCGCGCGTTGTCATCGTTGGTGCTTCGCTCGGCGGTGTTCGTACCGCCTCGGCTCTACGTCGAGAGGGTTTTACAGGCGAGATCATCATCATTGGCGATGAGACCCACGAGCCGTATGACCGACCACCACTCTCGAAGCAGATTTTGCTTGGCAAGTGGGGGACCGAGAAGCTCGCTCTCCTGAATGAGACAACATACGCCGAACTCAACGCCCAATGGATGCTGGGCTCGGCTGCAGTGGCGTTACGAAGTGTGGACAATGGCCACGTTGTGGAACTGGCGGACGGATCGCAGGTCTCTGGCGACATCGTGGTTATCGCTACGGGCACCCGTGCGCGCCGGCTGCCCTTTAGCGCGGACAGTCAACTCTTTGCCGTGCGGACGTTGGACGACACCACGGCCCTGCTCGCCGCCGTCGAATCACTCGCCGCAGGAACTCGCGTTGCCGTTATCGGGGCGGGATTTATCGGCGCCGAAGTCGCCACTGCTCTCAAGGCTCGAGAGCTCGTGCCCGTTGTGTACGAAACGCAATCAAGACCACTCAATGCCGTACTCGGAGAAAGTGCCGCACGGTGGCTTGAGCAACTTCCGGCTGACGCCGCAGTTGAAGTGCGAGTCAACCAGTCGATTTCCGATGTCGTCGCAACTGCATCTGGTGTGACCGTAGTGACGGCCGCAGGTAGCGAGGAGTACGCCCTCGGCGTTCTGGGAGTCGGCGCACTGCCCAATGTTGAATGGCTAGATACCAGCGCACTAACGATTGACCGGGGCGTTGTCGTAGATGGTTCCCTGCAGGCGATGCCTGGCGTCTACGCGGTGGGAGACGTAGCCTCGTTCCCTTTCGAACGGGCCGGTCGCCGCGAAGTCATTCGGATTGAGCACTGGCAGATTGCCAACGATCACGCGACCTACGTGGCGCAACATATCTGCGGCAACGCGGCATCTGCGTTTGCAACGGTTCCGTACTTCTGGAGCGATCAGTACGGCAAGAAGATTCAGATGTTGGGCCACCCTCATGCTGATGATGACATCGAAATTGTGCTCGGCTCGGTGGATGAAGGCAAGTGGCTCGCTCACTATCGCCACGATGGTGTGATCACGGGCGTGTTGGCGCTCAACAATGCTCGCGAGCTGATGCTCTCGAAGCCCTTGCTCGAAGAGTAGGCAGTCAATCGCGGCCGAGGCCGGCCACGCAGTCAAACGCTCTCCCTGTCAATCGATCGAATCCGGCAAGACACTTACAAATTACGGAAATTCGGGTTACGTGACATCAAGGTCGTATGCTTGGATTGGAAATTGAAGGAATTGAACTTTGGATAAATATGACAATCAGGGATTCATTAGAATATTTGATGACCGTTTAAGGGCTTCCAGTCTCACAGATCTGAGTGTTCGCACTTCTCTCGCGCCTG
>WLKR01000099.1 GCA_009701115.1 Actinomycetota bacterium
TTCTCTTCGAGCGAGTTGGGCTCGCCGGCACCCCTACCCCGGCAAGTCTTCGCGATTGGATTGAACTACCACGGTCACGCTGCGGAAGCCGGTGTGCCCGTGCCGCAGGTACCCGCGACATTTACGAAGTTCCCCTCAAGTCTCGGGGGGCCCTTTGAGCCGGTCCCGCGGATGGGGGAGACGCTTGACTGGGAAGTTGAGATTGTGGTTGTGATTAGTCGAGCGGCCTATCGAGTATCGGAGGTCGATGCCTGGAACTACGTGGCCGGCTTGGCGGTCGGGCAGGACTATTCGGAGCGCACCATGCAGTTCGCGGCCGGATCTCAGTTTTCCCTCGGTAAGTCCTATCTGGGCTTTGGCCCCGTAGGGCCGTGGTTGACCACTTTGGACGAAGTGTCCGATCGGGACAATCTCCAGCTGGAGTGTTGGATCAATGAGGACAAGGTCCAAGACGCCCCTTCGACCGACATGGTCTTTTCAATTCCCTCTCTCATTGCCCAATTGTCTGCGGTGACGCCGCTGTGGCCGGGCGACGTCATTTTCACTGGGACGCCAGCCGGAGTGGGAATTACCGCCCAGCCAGCCCGCTTCCTCCAGTTGGGCGATGTCGTTCGAAGCTCCATTGGAGAGCTCGGCAGCATTCACAACACGATTGTGGCTCCCTAGGGCGGAATTGCGGGGGTATCGAGGTCGCCCTTCCATAGTTTGTAGGGTTCCCACTAGAAGAAGCCGGAAATTCCTGCTATTCTTTCATCTGGTCAGCGCCGCTGACTGTGCGGGTCGTCATGGAGGCGGTTCGCATCGGGACCTCCGATTCAAAGGTAAGACCAACACCATGGCTGAGAAGTCGCAAACAATTCAGGAATACCGCGCACACGAGACGGACACCGGCTCATCCGAAGTTCAGATCGCGCTGCTCACCGGCCGAATTGCGCACCTCACCGAGCATCTCAAGATTCACAAGGGCGACCACCACTCGCGCCGTGGACTTATGAAGCTCATCGGCCAGCGCCGCCGTCTTTTGGACTACGTCCAAAAGGGTGACGTTGAGCGTTACCGTACCTTGATCGCCCGTCTCGGCATCCGCCGCTAACCCGGCGAAAAACACTTGCGGTTGGACCGCAAGTGCGTGAACACCGCCGTCTTCGGATGCCGGTGGGGATGGCTTCGTTAACTCTGAGCCCTGCCCACTGGGGTTCGGTTCGGCATGTTCATACCCCAAACAAAGGAAAAAAACATGACCGACGCCATGCGCGTTTCTAGCCCCATAACTGGGACTGACAAGACCCTGACCTTCGAAACCGGAAAGTTGGCGCAACTCGCTGACGGTGCCGTTACCGCTCGCATTGGCGACACGGTGCTTTTGGCCACCGTTGCGGCGAACCGCAGCGTACGTGACGGTATCGACTTCTTCCCACTGACCGTGGACATTGAAGAGCGTGCCTACGCCGCCGGAAAAATTCCAGGTGCGTACTTCCGTCGTGAAGGCAAGCCTTCCGACCAGGCCGTACTCATCTGTCGTTTGATCGACCGTCCACTGCGTCCTTCGTTCCCTAAGGGCTTCCGTAACGAAGTCCAGGTCGTTGGCACCGTCTTCTCGGCCGACCAGGAAAACCCTCACGACGTTTTGGCCATCAATGCCGCCTCGGCTGCCTTAATGATCTCCGGCATCCCTTTCGACGGCCCAGTTGGTGCCGTTCGTTTGGCCTACAGCGCCGACGGTGTCTGGATGCCACACCCCACGTTCGCCGAAGGTGACGCCTCAACATTCGAGATTGTTGTTGCCGGTCGCGCTTTGACTGACTCGGTCGAGACCGACATCGCCATCATGATGGTGGAGGCCGGTGGTACCGAAGGTAGCTTCGAAATGTACGCCGATGGTGCTCCCAAGGTTGACGAAGACGTCCTCGCCGATGGTCTCGAAAAGGCCAAGCTCTGGATCCGTGAATCGATCAACCTCCAGCGCGAAATGGTGAAGATGTACGTCGCCGAGCGCGGTCCGATTGAGACCATTCCGTACACCGTGTTCCGTGACTACGAAGACGACGTCATGGCTCGCGTTGACGCCGTTGGCGCCAGCAAGATTGGCGAAGCCAACAAGTTGACCTCGAAGGCCCCTCGCGCCGAGGCCATCAACGCCGCTACGGCCGAAATCGTGGCCGAGCTGACCCCCGAGTTCCTCGATCGTGTTGGTGAAATCAAGGCCGCTGTTAAGTCTTTGACCAAGAAAATCGTTCGTCGTCGCATCGTTGACGAGGGCATGCGTATTGACGGTCGTGGTACGGCTGACATTCGTCCCCTCTCGGCCGAAGTTGACCTCTTCCCAATGACGCACGGTTCCGCGCTGTTCCAGCGTGGCGAGACCCAGGTCATCAACGTGACCACTTTGGGTATGCCTCGTATGAAGCAGCAGCTCGACACCATTACGCCTGACGAGTGGCGCCGCTACATGCACCACTACAACTTCCCTCCATACTCGGTCGGTGAAACCGGCCGTGTTGGCATGCCGAAGCGTCGCGAAATCGGTCACGGCATGCTCGCTGAGCGCGCCTTGATCCCCGTGCTCCCTTCGGAGAGCGAATTCGCTTACACGTTGCGAGTTGTCTCGGACATCATGGCTTCCAACGGTTCCACGTCAATGGCCTCAGTCTGTGGTTCGTCGTTGTCGCTCATGGCGGCCGGTGTGCCAATCAAGGCTCCCGTAGCCGGTATTGCTATGGGTCTGGTCTACGACGGCGGCAAGTACGTCACGTTGACCGACATCCTCGGTGCCGAAGACGCTTTCGGTGACATGGACTTTAAGGTTGCCGGTACGACCGACGCCGTAACTGCTCTGCAGCTCGACACCAAGATCGACGGCCTGCCCGCCGAAGTTTTGGCCCAGGCGTTGCACCAGGCCAAGGTGGCTCGTCTCCAGATTTTGGACGTCATGGCCGCCACGCTGCCCGAGCCCCGCGCTGAAGTAGCGGCCGTTGCTCCGAAGATCATCAACATCGAAATTCCAATCGACAAGATTGGTGAGGTCATTGGGCCAAAGGGCAAGGTCATCAACACCTTGCAGCAAGAGACCGGTGCGGACATTGCCGTTGACGACGACGGTGTCGTTGGAACGGTGACCATTGGTGCCAAGGACGGCCGTGCCGTCGCTGAAGCCAAGCGTCGTATTGAGATGATCCTCGACCCCCCGACCGCTGAAGTTGGTGCGGTGTACCAGGGCAAGGTCGTGAACACGACCAAGTTCGGTGCCTTCGTTTCGATTCTTCCTGGTCGCGATGGACTGCTCCACATCTCCAAGATGAGCCCCCTCAATGACGGCAAGCGCATCAACGCCGTCGAGGACGTCTTGAGCTTGGGCCAGGCCGTTGAGGTCAAGGTTGACGACATCGACCCTCAGGGCAAGGTCAGCCTCTCCCTGGCTGGCGTTGAGTACCCCGAGACGAACGACGAGCCCCGCGAGCCCCGCGAGCGTCGTGGTCGTAGCGACCGCAACGAGGCTCGCGGCGAATCAACCCGTCCAATCCCGGAGCGCAGCAGCGAGCGTGCCCCTCGTGCCAAGTCTTCCTTCGAAGACAGCTTCGAGCAGGAACTCGCCAGCGACCTCGGCGACTTGGGTCCTGGTGGCCCATCGCTGAATGATGACAACCGCCCACGTCGTCCACGCCGTCGATAGTTTGAGTCTGAGGTATCTCTCGGCCTAGGCGCTGAGGGATACCTCAGACGAATCGCCGTTCCGACGAAATGTCTGAATGGCGATCGTCATCAGAAATGCGACCATGAAGAGTGCGTAGGCATTGCCCGCAATCTGTTCCAAACCGGTCCAGTGAAAGGTTTGGTTGCCATCTTTTGGCGGCAGCCAGATAACACTGGCCCAACAGGCCGTGGCTACGACCACCATCGAAAGAACGCGGAGGCGCGGGCTATCTTTTCCTAGCGCCAGCCAGATCAGCAGTGGCACAAACCAGTACAGGTGATGAGACCATGAGATCGGCGAGACCAGGTCGCCGGTAAAGCCAACGGTAATCAGAGCGGCGAGTTCCGATTTTCTGGAACCGACGAATGCCGCGAGCGTCACTCCAACCAACAGGGTAACCGCCACCACAGCAGTGAGCGTGAGATTGCTGACGGCATGGTGTGCCAGTCGCTGGATCACGCCAAAGAGTGATTGATTGGAGTTGTACAGCACACCGCCCATGTGACCTGGATTCGAGACATAGTCACTCCAGTAGGAACGGGTGGCCACGGGATTGATTGCCAGCATCAAGAGATTGCTGCCGAGAAACGTGCCGGTGGCCACCAAGGCAGACCGGAACTGTCGGCGAACCAAGAGGAAGAGAATGAAAATTCCGGGAATCAACTTGATTGCGGTTGCGAGACCGATGAGCAGACCGCGAGGTATGCGACGTTCATCGCGGTTCGCGAAGTCGTAGAGGATCATGGCCCCGAGGAGCAAATTGATCTGTCCGAAGTTAAAGTTTTGCCGAATGGGCTCGAGGAAGTAACAGGGTCCAAACATGAGCAGCGTGAGGGTGAGTTTCGCTCGAGTGGATAGATCCCGAGCAGCCAGGCCGATCACGGTATGGATAATCAGGCCAAGTGCGCCGAAGCTCAGAACCGACCACAGCGAGAGGCCGGTGAGGTAGTTAATGCACGTCAGGGGCCAAATCAGTAGTGCCGCAATCGGAGGGTAGGTAAAGGGCAGATGGGGTGCCCGGTTTATCCGCAATGTATAAAGGTGGGGGTCGAGGAAGTGCTGCGCCCCCATGAAGTACACGCGGAAGTCGATCGGGTTATGAAAGAAATCCGTATCGATAGCGTCGCCCAGAGCCACCATCGAGAGAATCACCGCGATCACGATGACCAGCCTCGGAGGACTCTCGGCCCAACGCAGGAGTAGGGCTCGAGACGTGTTGATCGACTCGAGCGGTTTGGCGAATGCGGGATCGTGGTCCCGAATGAGACGCCTCACGGCGTCCATCTGGGTGAGGAGGAGACGATAGTTAAGAAGCCGAGGCACCCGATCGATATTGCTAAAAAGACGTAGTAGGTCTTCTTGGTTAGTTGCGCGCCGAGCGTGGCCACTAAGGGTGTGTTGCGCAAGAGGAGTCGCGGTGTAATCGCGATTACCGGCGAAAGAGCACCGAGAAAGAATACGAAGCCGGCGTAGGCCATGAGACTGAGCGCCGGGCGTGTTTTTACGAGGAGCCACACGAGCAGGAGGGCTACGAGAACACTGATGGCCTTGATGGCAGAATTGAAACTGCTAAAGCCGTAGACCGCGAATTCGTAGAATGCGCGGGGGATGCCGTTGAAGTAGTAGCCACCTTGCCACCCGGTCCGTTGCGCGATAAA